>JAIOPF010000379.1 GCA_021414045.1 Deltaproteobacteria bacterium
ATCGAAGTCGAGAACCACGGCCTCGATGAAATCGCCCACGTTGACGATCTTGGAGGGGTGCTTGACCTTCTTGAGCCAGCTCATCTCGCTGACGTGGACGAGGCCTTCGACCCCCTCTTCCAGTTCGACGAATGCGCCATAATCCGTAACATTAACAACCTTGCCGCGAAGCCGCGTGCCAACGGTGTATTTTTCCGGGACGCTCTCCCAAGGATCGGGGCTCAATTGCTTGAGGCCCAGGCTGACCTTGTGGCTGTCTTGGTCGAACTTGAGGACGACGACCTTGAGGGTCTGACCCAAAGCCACGACTTCGGAAGGATGCTGGATGCGTCCCCAAGTCATATCGGTGATGTGCAAGAGACCGTCGATGCCGCCGAGGTCGATGAAGGCGCCATAATCGGTGATGTTCTTGACATTGCCCTCGACAACTTGGCCTTCGGCGATGTTTTTGAGCAGTTCGGCCTTCTGCGCTTCGCGCTCCAACTCGAGGATGGCGCGCCGGGAAAGGACGACGTTGCCTTTGGCTTTATTGAGCTTGAGGATCTTGAATCGGAATTTCTTGCCGATCAGGCGATCCAGGCTCTTGACGGGCTTGAGGTCGATCTGCGAACCCGGGAGGAAAGCCCGGACTCCGCCGACATTGACGACCATGCCGCCCTTAATCTTGTTAATGATAACGCCTTCGATGATGCCGTTGTCTCGTTCGACTTCCGCCAGCTTGTCCCAGGCTTGGAGGGCATCCGCCTTCTCTTTGCTGAGGACTACCATTCCGGAATCGTCTTCCGCGGCCTCAAAGACCACATCCACCTTCTCCCCGGGCTGAACCGTCACTTCGCCGTCGAGGTCCCGAAATTCGTCTATGTTGATCTGCCCCTCGGACTTGAAGCCGATGTCGACCATGACATAGTCGCGGGTGATTTTAACGACGGTGCCCTTGACGAGCTCGCCCTCGTTAAGAGGATGTTTTTTAAGGGATTCTTCAAAAAGAGCCCCAAAGTCTTCGATTTGATTCTGCATATTACTGTTTTAAAACCTCCTGGGTTTTTGGATTTTACCTTAAAAAAGGCTGGCGGACTATAGTGGACATGCCTGGGCGTGTCAAAAAGAAAATGCCTAGTTTTTGAATAGTTAGGGGTCAGGAATTACTGGTCTAAGAAGTCGTATTTTCCCCCTAAGAGCCCCAGATGGGCGAAGAAATCCGGATAGGACGTCTGGATGCAATCGACGTCCAGGATTTCGGAAGGTGCCGGAGCCAGCGTGGCGGCAACCGCCATGCTCATGGCGACCCTATGGTCGGTACCGCTTTCGAAGGTACCGGCCTGGAAGGCCGAGGGGCCTCGGACGGTAATTCCATCGGGCCGCCCTTCCGCGGGGACACCTAATTTGGCGAGTTCGCGCAACATCGCGGCAATACGGTCGGTTTCCTTGACCCGAAGCTCGGCGGCGTCACGAACTTCGGTGTCTCCACGGGCAGAACCAGCCGCAATGCATAAAATGGGGATTTCGTCGATCAACCTTGGGATGAGGCCGCCTTCGATCCTGGTGGAGTTCAAGGAAGAAGACTGGATTCGAAGGTCGGCGACGGCCTCGCCACCGATGCTTCGCTCATTTTGCCGGAGGATCTTGGCGCCCATATGATGGAGTACGTCGAGGATTCCCGTCCTCGTCGGATTGACGCCGACGTTTTTCAGCAAGATTTCCGAATTCTTTCCAATCGCGCCAGCCACGAGGAAAAAAGCCGCCGAGCTGATGTCGCCCGGAATCTCGAGATCCTCGGCGCGGAGCTTTTGACCTGATTTCAATCGGACCGTGTTGCCGTCTCGCTGCAAGGCGATTCCTTTGTTCGCCAGCATTAATTCGCTGTGGTCTCGGGAGACGGTTCCCTCTTCCACGCTCGTCTCACCGGAGGCGTAGAGCCCAGCCAGGAGGACGGCGCTCTTGATCTGGGCGCTGGCGACGGGCAGCTTATAATGGATGCCCCGCAAGAGACGGCCCGTGATCTTGACCACGCGCTCGGTTTCGGAAGCCCGGAACTCTTCGATTTGAGCGCCCATGTCGCGCAGCGGCTTCGCGACTCTTTCCATGGGACGGCGGTTGAGGCTGGC
>JAIOPF010000380.1 GCA_021414045.1 Deltaproteobacteria bacterium
GCGATGGACCGCACCACCAGCCAACTTCGTGAGAGCTATGCCACCGTCGAAAAGGCGAATGATGCCTTCTGGACGCAATATGACCGCGAGGCCAGCGCGCTGTATATCGACGATTTAGGCCTCCAATTGGCCCAGGCCGTGGGACACTATGATCAAGTCACGAGGAAGGGCGACGGCACGCGATTCCAAGAATTACGCCAAGAGGCGGAAAAGGCCATCGAACGCTTCCGAGATCCCACCACGCGAGGCGCCAACAGCCGCGAAACCAACCGAAGCCTGGAAGTCGCGTTGAAACGAATCGCCGAGCTGCGATCCTTCGTGCGAGGCGAACTGCGAGCCGAGAGAAATCCCGCGGCGAATTTCCGCGCGGTCAGCGCCCTCATGCTGCCCTTCGTCGACAAGATTGACAGTGGAAAGCGCGCGCGCTGGACCGAATCGCTGGGCGCGGGCTGGCCCGTCCTCTGGCAGACTTTCAGGCGCACGATGGGACTGTTCAGCAGCCTCGAGCACAACGAATCCACCTCCGTCCTGGACCATCATTTCCTGACTTGGGGCTCCGACCTGACCCGCGCCACCGAATCAGCCTTCGTCGTGGATCCCAACGTCGACCGCTTGGTCGGCGCCGAACCCGTCGTCGCCGCCGGCAACCATAATTCTTGGCTGGACTTCCTGTTCGGCGGCACGCCCGCGGCGCGCGCGGCCCAACTGCGAGGCCGCGGCACCAGCCGCGATGCCATGCGCATCGGGGCCAAGGAAGGTCTAGGCAAGATGATAGGCCCGGTCATCGAGCGTGGCATTGACCTCTTGACCGAACCGGTGGCCGATTCGGCGCCCGAATACGACGGATCCGTCACCAACCTGGCCCGTGCCATGGCCTACGGCGACTTGCCCGGCGGACGCCTAGGCGCACGCAGCTCGGCGGTCTATGACGAGCTCACGATGTCCGTAGCCTCCTTGGTCAATCCTTACGGCTTTGATCCTTTCTCCCCTATTTCCTCGATCCTCAATCCTCCGCAAGGCGGGCGCAGTTTCAACATCGCCGAACGCGCCATGGCGCTGACCGCGAGGCCGCAAAATCTCTTGGTCACCTCCACCCTCAACGCCTACCGGCTCTGGCCCAAACCCGACCGTCCCATTCCCCTGCGCCGCGGTCCCACCGTGACGGCGACGCAGTTCTTGCCCGCCATGGCCTTGGCCGAAGCGGGCCCCGACTCGAAAAACGGCGGCACGCGCGCCAACCTGCTGCGCACCCTTTGGCTGAATTTGGGGACCATGCCGGAATACCAACGCGAGGTCCCTTCGATCGCCGAAACCTTCTCTCCCTTCGAGCGTCCCGTGGACCTCTCCGTGGAGACCGCCCTCTTCCAACGCTTCGCCGGCATGGAAGAATTGTTCCCTTCGGCCGAGGGAAATCGCATCCTCGAAGCCGAGAGAGCCTCCCTACTCGAACGCCTCCAAACCAATGACGGGCGGCCCGATCGCGGAGCGGAGAGCACCGCCGCCCTGCGAGACCTCGAACGCATCGATCGAGCGCTGGACGTCCAAACCCGCACCTTGCTGCGCAACCGGCTGACGGAACTCGACATGCGAGCGACGCAGGCCTTGCGCGACGGAACCATACCCGCCGACGAGGTTAAGGGACTGCGCCGCCTGCAGCGCGTGGCCCAAGCCCGATTGCAATTGATCGAGCGCATCGAAACCAAGCTCGCGAAGGGCAAACCCTTGGACCGCACCGAAACGAATTTCGTCGAGCGCATGGGCGCCGCCGTCGCCGGCCGCGAAAATACGGCGGGGACCGACCGCTTGGTCGAACAATTCGATTACTATTTTCAGGCCCGCTCCCAAGGCATCGACTTGAAACAAAATCTGCTCGCCGTCCAAAATACTTATTACGACTTCGTCCGCACCTGGAACGAACGGCGCCGCGATCCGGAGAGCCCGGAGTACCGGCAAATCCACGTCAGCGAGGCGGAAGGCTACGACGCCATTTGGCAGAACTACCGCCGCGCCGCCGAGACGACGCTCAATGTCCACAACGTCACCCCGGGACGCTGGAACGGCGAAATCATCCCCGACATGGAATTCCGCCGGGACGGCGACACGATGATCGTCCAACCCCGGGGTTGGAAACCGGGCAACGAATACAGCCGCAGCGCTCTCTGGCGCTTCCTGCTCGACGACACGACCGGAATCGTCCGCGTCGCGAAGGCCATGAAGGACTTCGACCCGTCCCACAATCTTTATCTCACCATGCACGGACGAGGTTGGGGTTGGAGGATGCTCGATCGCACGCAGACGCGCCTGCGCATCGAGAACACCGAGAACCTCCGCGAAGCAGCGAACACCGCGATGGTCGTCGCTCCGACGCACGACAGCGGCGCCGAATTCATGACCATTCCCGGCGTGATGAACGACTACGGCATCCGTACTTTTTTCATGGCCGACCGGAAGTTCTTCGATCCCTTTTGGGGACGTCGGCCGGTCTCGTTTTTGGGATTGAAGTTCAGCATTCCTCACCCCAAACCGCCCGCTTTCGGACTGATCCGGGCCCTGCTGGGACCGATGGAACAGTACGGACAGTTGGCTATCGACCGAACCGATCGTCGCTCGGCTTTCGCCGTGATGGACCAAACCGCGGAATCCATCAACAGCACCGGCCGCTCCTATATTATTTTCCCGGGATCCACGCGTAATCCCGTCCAATACGACGAAAACGGCGAACGCTACGAAGGCCCCATTTACGGCAGCAAACCCGGAGTAGCCGCCGTGATGGAGCGCGGGCGAAACCCGATCCAGCCGCTCGCCTTGGTCAACGGCGGAATCATTTTCCCCAAACAAAACGGAGACGCCTTCCTGAAACGGGGCGCCGCGCTAGGACGGGAATACCTGTTCCGATTCGGACAGACGATCTTTTACGACCGCGTGGTCCCCGGCAATCCGGAACCCAAGGGTCCGACGCTGCGCAATGCGGTGACCCAAAATCTCGACGCCCAATACGGACAACTGACCGGTCGTCCCGTCGTCGCCCCTACCGCCAGCAAAGCCAAGAAAGGCAGGTAGAGGAGGCATGAGGGGGCTGGGCATCGGCAGTTTTTCGGTTCACCGAGCGGAATCCCCCGCGACCGAAGAGTTCCAGGGCATCACCTCCTCCCTTTTGAACACCGAAGGCCTTCACACCTCGATCGGTGCCACCGAACGCCGTGAACTGCTTTCCCTAGCCCGTGAATCCGACCCTCAATTGTTTTTCGAAGGCCTGCTTTCCTTGGGAATGCGCGAGGAGCAGGCGGATCATTTGGAATTTGCCGGAGCGATTTATTCGGCCATCGCCGGAGAAGGCGCCCATGGGGGTTCCGCCCTTCAGCAACGCGCTCGGCAACGCCTGGATGCCATCGTGGGACGCGGCGCCATCGGTAACCGCGCCGAGGTCTTGCTGCGCCGCTTCAGCCGCGAAGTCGCCAGCCCCTCGATGTTGGTCGGAATGGCCGGCGCCCAAGCCGTCTTCGGCCTCACTCGCCTAGCCCTGCTCTCCCGTTTGGCGGCCTCGCCCACCGCGACCTTCCTGACTCGCGGCGTCGGGGCCAAGACCTTGGCTTCCGTCGGAGCCTTCGCCCTCGAGGCCCCCAGTTTCGTCGCCTTCACCCGTGCCACCAACGCCACCATGGGACAAAGCCAAGATTGGAGCCTGAACGCCCTTGGCCGCGAAGTTGCCAGCAGCTACCTCACGCTCGGATCGCTCAAGGCCATGGGGGCCCTTGTCAACCCGCTCACCAGCCAGGCCACGCGATTGACTGGTCTCAGCGCCATCTCCCAGCGATGGCTCCCCCAGGTGGGAATGTTCGCCGGCATCGTCGTGGGACACCAACTCGAAACTCGCTTGGGCCTCCGCGAACACGTCGACGGCGCCACCACCCTGGTCGACTCGCTCTCCATGCTCTTGCAGTTCAACGTCGGCGGGCGTCTCATGGGCCACGCCTTCGGTCCCCGCTTCGAGGCCTTCAATCGAGAAATTCACCTGCGCAGCGAAGGTATCGCGAAAAACCCACCAACAGCGCCGTTTCCCGATTTCCTGTCTCCTTTAGGCCATAGGCTCGCTGTCCATGGAGCCCCTGAGAACGCCGCTCAAGATTTCTCCGCGCAGGTCTTTTCCATGAGCATTGACCAAGAGGTCATCGGAGGAGCTCGCGGTTCCCGCGGGGCGCCAGACATCAACAAAAATTCAAATTCCCAATTAGGATCTCGCTTCGTTTTCCCTCGCCTTCCAGAAAACTGCCGCTGCCTACTCATTGATTACCACGACGAAGGCGAAGGGTTTTCAGGGAGACGACCGGAAACTTTAAAAAGGCTATGGGAACAGGTGCGAAGGGGATTTTCTCAAGCCCCATCCTTGGAAGAAGCCCGATTTCGCCTCATCGACGGCTCGGCCTTGTTTTTCTTCCGCGGAGAGGACGGCGTGATCGAAGAAACCCCCGAAACCGCCGATTCGGCCCGCGCCCTGGAAGAATACAACCGGTACCCCGAGGAAAACGTTCACCGCATCGAAATCCTCTCGCCTTGGCAACCTCGAAAAAATCTCCCACCCTTGCCGGAGCTGTTGCGGGACTTACGACGAGATTCTAGACTATCCCAGCCACAGGTCGCGGCACGCATCGAAGAATTGACCGGAGAAAAAAAGGACTACAATACCATCAGCCGTTACGAGCGCAGCGCCGAATCGGCGATTCCCTTCCAGTCGCTGCGCGCCCTCGCGAAAGTTTATGGCGTCAGCATCCGTGCCTTGATCCAGGCCTCGAACGAAACTCGATTCCCGGAAATTCCGAGCAACCGCTGGTCCACGCAGGACTATCCGATTTATTTGGAGAATGAGGCCGATGCGCAACGGATGGAATACTTCGCCAAGGCCGACCCAAGGCATCAAAGCTTCGGGTGGATGATCTATGCCGCTCGCAAAAATCCCTTTCACTATCACAACACCGTCGACCTGGAACCGGGCACGGGATTTCACGCCAATGCCTTCGGCCGACTCGAACAAAACGGCAACTACCCTTCCCTGCTCGCCATCCAGGGCCTGAGCCGGACTCTCGGTTTGTCCGAAGATCGGCTGATCCAGCGGGCCAACGCCACTTTCCATCCCAATCTCGACTTGGGAAAACTCTTCCCCGGCCAGACCATTTACCTCGATCCCTATTCCGAGGATGTCCGAAAGGTCTCGGAATACGAAAGTTCTCCCGGCAGCATGGGACAAAGGCTATTCGCCTACCGAAAATCTCTCCCCGATAGGCCCGGCGTCGTCGAATTGAGCCGAAGGCTAAATCGACATGACAATTATTGGGGCGAGAGGGAGTTCAACAAGTACGCGCCGGAAGCCTCGAATTGGCGCGATTGGTATGATTTATTGACCGAGGTGAAACTGCCACTCGACACGCTCCGCCCCTTCCTGGGCGCCGATCTCGAACAACCGACGCCTTCCGTGCTTTTCCATCAAGCCTTGAACGGAGAAGCCCTCTCCGCTTTCGCGGCCAGGACGGGCTTCGATCGGAAAGGCTTGTCGCTGTTGCTCAGCTCGCGTGGACGCGCGACTCAACCCGAGACCATCCTCGATTTGCAACTCGCCTTGCCTAACCTGAAGGGCGACCTATTCTACCGCGCCCTGAGACCGGAACTTCCCCAGTTCTTTCCCGAAGCCGCGAAAAATCCCCCCCGACTTCGGATTTCGAGCGAAGATATTGCCGAGGCGATGGCGCTGAACCTTGGGGAAGCCCTTTACGCCTACCGCATGGATCGCGGGGTAGAATTAGACACCTTGGCGGGACAATTGGGCATTGCCGACAGCACTCTGAAGAATTACGAATCCATCTCCGTGCAAATCGAGAATCCCGAGGTCTTGCGACGCGCCGCCGCGCTGCTGGATCTGGATCCTCGGGTGGTTTACCTGCACTACCACCCTCAAATACTCCGGCTTTTCAGTTTAACTGGAGCCCCGGACGCAAAAACCGGACGCCTCGACGAGAGCACCTACCGCTATTGGATCAGGGAAAGGGCCGAAATGAAGGATCCCGGCAATTTGCGGGAGAATCTCTTCTCCGCCGCGGCGGCCGAGGGAATCGATAGCCCCGACGCACTGGCAAAACGCATGGACCTCACGTCCCACCAGGCCAAAAAATATTGGCAGAAGATCCATCCGCTCACGGTTACCGAGATCGCGAGACTAGCGCTGACCTTCCCGCGCCTCTCCTACCCGCGATGGTACGAACACTTCCACGGCCACGCCTTGGCGTATTTCTTGGGGCGAGGCTTGGACGGCGAAATCGATTACCGATTACCCGAAGGAATGAACCTGGCGTCGCTGAACGATTGGGACATAAAAGCCGCGATTCGCCAAGGCATCGAAGCTCGCTATTCCAGCCCGAAGGAAGCGGCACAGGAAATCGGCGTCGCCTTCCTCGCGGACAGGGACAATCTCAACCGCGGCCTGAAGGACTTGACCTGGAGCAACGACACCATCGCCCGCGTGGCGCGGGGTTTGGGAATCGACCGACGGTTGCTCTTCTTATATTTTCGGCGCCGTGAAATTAGCCCGATGCTCGAAACCCGGCATTAAGCCTAGGGGCATTCTTTCTTGAACTTTCCCGTCAGCGCGAGATCGACCTGCGTCCACGTTTTGGAAACGCCGTCAGGACCGGTGTGCTTATCTTTACAGGCCTCGTGAATGGAATCGAAGGCCGACTGGAGCTTGAAATTCAACAAATCAATGCTGGCCTTGGCCTCTAAAATACCCTCGGGAGTCGCCGTGTAGGCGAAGGGCACGGCTCGGGTGACGCCGTTCATCGTGATCTTGATCGTGGCGGTTCCCTTGGCATCGTCGCCGACGACCTTGGAAGTCGCGGCGTGGATCTTGGAAGCCGGGGCGAACTTTTCGAAGAAAAATTGCTGGATGGTGGCGTTGCGTCCGGGGTTGTCGGTGTCCACCGAGGCGGCGTCAATCTCCATTTGGAGATTCTGCATCAGACCGGCCAAGGACTTCGCGGACGGAGCCCCGCTGACTTGGGCTTTGTTGAAGTGTCCCTTGACGCCGGCCTTGGTCGTGAACTTGAAAGCGGTCCAGACCAATTGAATGTCTTTAGGATCGGCGGTGTAGGTGCAAGCGGCCGCTTTGCTGTAAGCCGAGGCTTCCTGCGCGAATCCGGAGAGCAGCAAGAGGGAGAAAACCGTGAGCGAGAGAGTTTTCATGGAGAAACCTTCCTTTTGAAATTTTCGTCCTCTTACAACGGGCGAAGGCGCCCGGCAATTTCATATTTATTTAAAAAAAAGGCCCTTAGCGCCTGCTGGCGCCAAAGGCCTTAAATGCTTGAAAATTCCGCCTTATTTTCCGGTAGCGGTGCCTTGGGCGGCCACGGGGGCCGTCGTGGTGGTTTGGGCCTGAGGCGCCTTGTCTTTGTTATCCTTCTTTTCGGCGTCGCAAGCATAGGAATTGACGGCGAAAAGAACCGTGAACAGGGCGGCGAAGAGGGCTAAACGTTTCATAAACACTCCTTTGTTAAATGGGGAACTAGAGATTAAAAAATCGCCTGGGATTTGTCCATAGCATCCCTTGAAATCATTGGCGGCGTTTAGAAATGGGGTCGCAAGGCGGCGACCAGAAAAAGCGATCCGGTCACGACCACCAAATCCGGCGGTGGGTGCCTTGTACTGGCCGCCGACAAAGCATCGCGTGGGTCCTCGAAAAACTCGCCTTTTATCCCGGCGTCTTTCGCCGCCCGCCGCCAGGACTCGGAATCCAGGCTACGCGCGTTGGGGAAAGCCGTGAAGTAAAAATCGGCCTGAAGCGCGGAGATCAGGCGCAAAGCCGAAGCTCGATCCTTTTCTTTCGACATCCCGAAAACCACCGCCAGTTTTCGACCCGCGTGGCGTTCGCGAAGATATTCCAACAGCGCCTCCAAGGCCTGAGGATTGTGCGCGCCATCGAAAAGGATCGTGGGCGTCCCCTTGATCCATTCCAAGCGGCCAGGATTTTGGGCCTGAGCCAATCCCCTTTTCAACTCCTCCTCGGACCAAGGGTAACCGCGTACCGCCAAGGCCCACAGGACTTCGATGGCAACCGCGGCGTTCGCCAATTGGTGGCGACCTTCGAGAGACAAGGCAAGTTCCGTGAATTCTTGATATGAAAAATTTCCGGTCTCGCCGGAGACATTCTCCGCGAGGATCGGAAAAGCTTCCGCCG
>JAIOPF010000347.1 GCA_021414045.1 Deltaproteobacteria bacterium
GGCGCCGAACAGGTCGCCGACGTCGTCGTTCTCAATCGCGGGTGAGCCCGAACCGCAGCTGGAGAAAACGACCATAACTAAAAATGGAAAAAGAAACTTCGAGAATCTATGCATGCCGACTCCTTGCAAGACGATATTTCGATTGGATTCCAACATTATTGACGGATCAAAGAAGGGACCGCAATAGATTCCGCTGGCAGCGAAACGGCCGTCACGTCGTCGACGTTCAGCGAGATGGCCCCCAACTCGTCCGCCACCCTTCCCATCAGCAAAAAAGGCTGGCGGGCGTTGAGCTTAGGAACGTTCCGTCGGTAGGAGCGGGGAAAAAAAGTCGTCTCGTAAATGCCGGTCATATCCTCGAAGCTCATGAACTCCATCGCTTCGCCTCGCTTGGTGCTGACCACCTTGCCGGTGATCCACCAACCAGCCATGCGGACTTTCTTGCCGACATGGTTTTTCAACTCTCGGGACGGAACGCAGTCCACTTGCCCAAGAACGGACTCGTAGAGCCGAAGCGGGTGAAAGCGGTAGACCAGCCCCAAGGTCTCCCGCTCGTCGAAAAGCTTCTCCGCTTCCAAATAATCCTCGATATCCGGAATCCACGCCTGTCTCGAAGCCTCCCAACGGAATTCGTCCTTGCTTCCGGAGTCTCCCCGGGATTGCAAAAGCTGCCACATCATTTGCGGCCGGTTCCGCTCCGGCTCGAGGGAATCGAGGGACCCGGAACGCAGCAGGATCTTGAGATCGCTCAAAGGCAAATCCACACGAGCCAGCAAGTCGGCTAGCGAAAGGTATTTCCCGCGCGCCCGCTCCAGGATCAAGGTCTCCTGGGAATCCCGCCTCAAGCCCTGAAGCTGCATCAGCCCGATCCGTAACCGCTTCCCGTTTCCGAGATAGGGAATCTCGGAGGCATTGACGTCGGGGCCCAGGATCTCAAGCCCCATGCGCCTAGCCTCGGAGAGATAGGCGAAGGTCGAATAGAATCCTCCGCCGTTCGAAATCACAGCGGCCATGAACTCGGCGGGATGATGGGCGCGCAAGTAGGCCGACTGGTAGGAAACCCTCGCGTAGGAAGCGCTATGGGGTTTGCAGAAACTATAACCAGCAAAACTCATCATCATCTCCCAGATCGCATCGACCTGCGCGAGCGTCGCGCCCCGCTCCAGGGCTCCGGCGACGAAACGCTCGCGGTATTCGCCCAGCAATTTTCCCGGCCGTTTCTTGGTGAGCGCCTTGCGCAGGCCGTCCCCCTCGATCGCGTCAAAGCCCGCCACGGCCATCGCCGCCTTGGTCACGTCTTCCTGATAGACCATGATGCCGAAAGTCTCGTCGAGCAGCCCATCGAGCAGCGGATGCAAGGAGGAGTAAGGCTTCCCGTGGAGCCGCTGGACGTATTCGTTGATGTAGCGGTTGGAGGCGGGGCGGATGATCGAGGAGTGGATCACCAGGTGCGGATAATCTCCCACCCTCGCCTTTTGCTGGAGCTGCCGCGTCGCCGGCGATTCGATGTAGAAAACCCCCATCGTATCCCCCTGGGCTATCATCGCCTGCGTCGCAGCGTCCTCGGCGGGGTCGAAGCGGTCGTAGGACAGGCTCTCTCCGGTATTCCTTTCCACCGATTCCAGCGCGTCTCGGACGACGGCCAAAGAACGGTTCCCGAGGATGTCGATCTTGACCAACCCGAAATCCTCCGTCTGGTCCTTCTCCCATTGCAAGATGTTCACGCCCTTCGCGGCGCGCTGCAGCGGCACGTAGCGGCGCAAATCGTCCGGCACGATGACGACTCCTCCGGCATGGACCGAAAGATACCTGGGAAAGTCGGCCAGGCACCGCGCCCAAGGCAGAATGCGATCCCAGGGCTCGGGGAATTTTTTCGGTGGAAAACGCAGCAGTTTCTCGGTGGCTCGCGTGATCTCGTCGTCGGGAAGCCCCAAGACCTTCGCGACTTCCCGAATCGAGGCCTGGGGCTGCAAGCGGACGTGGTTGGCGACGCAAGCGGCGCGGTACGGGCCATATTTGTCGAAAATATAGTCGAAGATCCTCTCTCGCTCGTCCCAAGGAAAATCGATGTCGGCGTCCGGCGGATCCGTGCGGCCCGGATTGAGGAAGCGCTCGAAAAAGAGATCGAGGGCGATGGGATCGACGTGCGTGATGCCGAGGCAGTAGGAAACGAGGCTGGCGGCCACCGAGCCGCGCCCGCAAGTCCGAGGCGCCTGCTTCACGATGTCTTCGACGACGAGGAAATAATGCGTGAAGCCCTTTTGGCGGATGACCCCTAGCTCGTACTCGAGCCTCGCCTTCACCTTCTCGCTCAGGGCTCCGTAACGTCGCCGCGCGCCTTGATGGCATTTCCAACGCAGGGTGAAGAAGGCCTCCGTCGCGGAAAATTCGGAGAAAGGCGGGAAGACAGTCTCTCCCAGTCGCCAATCGCTGTAGAGCTCGCGACTGAGCCGGGCGGCGTTGGCGATGGCCTCCGGGGCGTGGCTCAGCTTCTGGGCCATCCATTCCGCATCGCAGAAGAACCGCTCGGGCTCGGCGCAGTCCGAGGGATCCAGCCGCGAGAGCTTCGTGTTGCCGGCGATGGCCCGCAACATGCGGTGCAGGATGCTTTCCCGAGGATCGAGGAAATGCACGTCGTTGCTCGCGACGGGCTTGAGGCCCTGCTCGGCGGCGAAGCGCAAGAGGGGAAGCGTCTCCGTCAAAGGAACGATTTCGACATAAAGATCTTTAGGACCGGTCTCGCGACGCAAGCCTTCGAGCAAGGCCGTATCCCGGCTCAACACCGACAAGTGATCGCGGTCCTCGCGAAGCGCCGCCCCCAGAGAGAAACCTTCTTCCAAATGGAAATCCGAGGTCAGGCGGCAGATTCTTTCGTAACCCTTCGGATCCCGAGCCAGCAAAACAGCCGACGCATCGGAGGCACGAAGCTCCACGCCGCAGAGGGGACGGATGCCGTGGTCGCGGCACAACTTGACGAATTCGACCCAGCCGTAAAGTCCGCCGACGTCGGTCAGAGCCAGCGAATCCATACCCGCGCGCCGCGCGGCGGGGACCAAGCGTTCCAGGGAAGCGGTGCCGCGCAGCATCGAATAATAGGACCGGCAATGGAGGTGGGCGAACTTCACTTGAGCGCCCTTCCCGACCGCACGATGCCGCGCCCGTATTTCGCCCGCAATCGGTCGAGAGTCTTGAACAAGTCTTCCTCTCGGGCCTCGGAGAAAAAATCCGATTGGCGGAATTCGGGCTGCAAGCCGGAGAAGCGCAGGGAAAAAGACTTCAAGGCCATGCGCCTCCCGAGGAATTTCAGCCACACCGTCTCGAGGGCGCCGAAGATCTGGAAGTCGAGATTCATGGGAGGAATCAGCGCCACTTCGCGACGGGTTCGCCGGTGGTCGAGATAGAGTCCGTCCAGGCGCGCGCTGCCGGCGACCAAACCGCGGCGCCTCAGATCGGCGGCGAGCGATTCGACGAGGTTCCAGAGTTCGGCGAGCAAGGAGCCCTCGTCGTTGGTCTCGGGGGAGAGATTCGCCGCCTCCGCCAGAATCAGCGGCCGCCGCGCCGGGCAAACCGCATCCTCGTCGATGCCCCGCGCCTGGTCTCGCAGCAAGGCGCCGCGGCTTCCGAAGATCTTCGTCAAGACCGTCGCGGGCACCTCCGCCAAGTCCCGGATTCGCCGAACGCCCAACTCGCGCAAGAGGCGGTTTTGCGTGAGCTCGCCGATTCCCGGGAGATAATCCACCCCGAGCGGCGCGAGGAAGACGAGCTCGCTTCCCGGAAAAACATCGCAAAGTCCCTGAGGCCGAATCACCTGGGCGGCGATGCGCGAGACCAATTTATTTTCGGCGACGCCTAAAGTCGCGATGAGCCCCAAGCCCTCGCGGACCTCGCGATGGATCTTTCCCGCTGCCTCGGGAGCCTTTCCGAAGAGGCTCTCCATTCCGGACATGTCGAGGTAAAAAGAGCCGAGGCGAGCGGGCTCGAAGATCGGCGTGAACCTTTCGACAACCTGCCACAACTTCGCCTGGGCACGCTCGTATAGCGGCGGATTCTGCGGAACGATGCGCAAGCGAGGCTCTTGCTTGAGAGCATCGACCGCACGGTCTCCGGCGCGAATGCCGCACTGGTAGGCCTCGGCGGAGACCGCGATCACGGGCGCCCGCGGCGCGCTGCCGGCGGCGACGGCCATGGGGCGATCGCGCAGGCGCGAGTCGACGCGCCTTTCGACCGCCACGGCGAAAGCGGGAATATTGAGATGAACGATGCTCATACCCGGAAAGAAAGCGCGGCGCGTCTCAGTAGCGCCGCATCAAGCCCACCACCACCCCGAGGATTTGAAAGCCTTGCCCGTGCCCGACCCAAATCGATTGCAGCTTTTGATTCGCGGGCCTGAGTTCGACCCGGTCACCCTGCACGTAGAATTTTTTGACGGTGGCCTCGCCGTCGACCATCGCGACGATGGTCTGGCCGCGCTCCGCCGTGGGCTGTCGGCGCACGATCACGAAATCGCCGTCGTGAATTCCGTCCTCGATCATCGACTCGCCCTGCACGTTGAGGACGAAATTATCCCCGCCCCGAAGCAAGGACTTCGGCACGTCGATGCGCTCTTGCATCTCGATGGCCTCGATAGGCCTGCCGGCGGCGACCTTGCCCAACAGGGGCAGACGGACGGATTCGGTGCCGAGCTCATTCAATTGGATGGAGCGATGTCCGTGACTGTTTTTGTTGAGGTAACCCTTTTGCTCGAGAGACTTGAGATAATCCTGCACCGATCCCAGCGACTTCAGCCGAAAGTGCCGCGCGATCTCGCGCTGCGTCGGCGGATAGCCTTTCGCCAGGGTATAGGTTTGCAAAAAATCCAGGAGACGCTTCTGTTTGGGGGTGAGGTTCATCCCCGCAGAGTAATACGTATCTTTTACGTACTTCAATAGAGAAAAATAAAAATAGTCATCTCATTGATTTTACTTAATTAAATCCCACGTTCCTCGTTGTGATCCTCTTCCGTTGCCCTCTCTCCCGGTCGATTTTGCCGATGATTGGAGCGTGGGGCGGTGGCCATTTGCTGGCCGTTGGAACGAGGCGCCGGGGCCGTTTCGGGACCTTCCTCCCGTTCCGATCCAGCTTCCTCAAGAGGTGTTTCCTCGGGATCCATTTCCGCGATTTCAATACGGGGACTCGACGCTTCGAGCGAGGGCCAAAGCACCACGCGCCGATTCAAGGGCAAGGCGGTTTCGGAATCTCGCATCGCCACCGAGGGCGAAAGACGGTCGCTGGCAGGAGCGATGGGACGAAAATCCAGGATGCGCGTCCCCATGCCGGTTTCGCGTAGGTTGAGCACGTATTCTTTCTCGATGAAACCCAGGCGGCGCAGGTCGAAAATCGCGCGCTCGCCGTCAACCGAAGCGGCGCCATGCGGAAAACGCAGTCGCATTTCCCCGAGCGGACGCTCGGAAGCTCCCAAGACCTCGCTCACCGTTTCCCAAGGAAGGCTGCCGCTTCCCTGACTCAAGAAATAATCCATCAAGGCCTCGCGGCGTTGCGCCAAGGGAAAGCCGCGGTTGCCGGCGGCCTCGAGCAGGATCTCTCCCGCCCAAGGTTCGGCAGTTCCGCCCAAGGCCGTCAACACCAGGTTCCATTGAGAAAATTCCGCGCCGCTGAAACCACCCGGAGACGCGCCACCGCCCGAAGTTTCCCGCCCCGAAAGCAGGGTCATGCTGGGATCCGCCAACAGAGAACGCCACCATCCCGCATCGGGTGGATGCGGAGTATTCGCCAGCAGCAAAAGCATTCGGTAACGCGTGGGCACAGGCTCTTCGGGGTCTTCCGCCAAGGAACGAAACACCTCGATCACGCCGGAATCGGGCTCGAGACTGTCAGGACGCAGTCGGCTCAGGGCGAGATAACGGCGCGTCACGGACTCCGCGGGATTCATCGCGAGGTTCTGCAAGAAATGCGAGGCCGCGGGATCGCCGTCCGCCGCGAGACCCGAGGCGCGAGCGAGAATTTCATCCGTCCCCAAGGAACCGCGATAGTCGACCGCAAAGGCCGCCGTGCTTTCGCGGAGAAAAGACGAAGCATCGCGGTCGCCCAGGCCCGCCAGAACACGGGCGCTGCGCATCCTCAGGACCGGATCTCCCGAAGCCTCCCGATACCCGCACAATTCTTCGACGAGCCCGCGAAGGAAGGAATCCTCCGGACGCAAATAATGCAGCATGCCCACCGCAAGAGGGCTCCCCATGCTCGCGACATCTCCCGTGACTCCAAATCCATGAGGCAAGAGTCGGGTCAATTCTTCGATGGCCGCATCGGCGGTTTCCGTTCCATGAGGTTCGCTTCTCAACCCATCCACCAGATACCTCGCGCGGTGACGCAGCGCCTCGCGCCCGTCGGTCCCGGCCAGAATCCGCAAAAAGCCGTTCGTCGAAGAGCCCTCGGAGAGAGCTCCGCGCAATTCCAAGGTTCCCAAAAGCTGCAGCTGCTCTTCCGGAGAGACGAAACGGTCCTCCAAAACTCCCGCGATGGCCCGGGCCTCCTCCGAGGAAAGAGAGAGATTGGCGCTCATCTCGTGGGCGAAAGCTTCGGCATCCGAACAGGATTCGCGAAGGTCTAAAACTCGTCGGACTAATTGGGATTCGGGAAGTGGAGACACGGGGCTACCTCTTGGCGGTGCTCCCGGCATGGGTTGAGAAAGCAACCCTCATGCCAGGCAAAGCGCGGAAAGCTCAAAAAATACTCCTGTTATTACAGAGAGTTATTGAGACGCTTCTAGACCCTCCGTCCCGACTCCAAAAAAACTGAGGTATGGGAGCCCCGTCATGACGAGATCGGGGTGAGAGACACCCCATTCGCGAGGGAAAAAATGGGTGGGAGGGAATATGGGCGAAACAGGGATCGAGGCGATTCGCCCACCCGGAATGAATCCGGCTGGGCTAAAGCTTTGGTTCGATCCCTCGAACAAAAGAATCTATATAGTATGGGCGAAACAGGGATCGAACCTGTGACCTCTGCCTTGTAAGGGCAGCGCTCTAACCAGCTGAGCTATTCGCCCGGGAAACCGCATGCAGGCCTAACG
>JAIOPF010000364.1 GCA_021414045.1 Deltaproteobacteria bacterium
AGTGGCGGTACATCGTGGTTCTCTTGAAACCTAGTTTTCCCATCACTTCTTCAACGATCTCCTTGGTGTCCCCGAAAAGGATGGCATCAAGGTCGCCAGTGACGTACTCGGCATCGGAATAGAACTGAACCGCCGCTCCGCCGACCACCGTAAGTATCACGTCATGTTTCTTGAATTTTTCCGAAATATACGCTGCCAATGCGATCTGTTGGATCGTCGCGGGCATGGCTTGGATCTTCTTTAATTCAGCCTTGTCCGAGGTCATAGCATTCCCAGCTTACGCAGGCTTTTTTCCTCGGCATAGGCTCGGGGCCGTTTTCGAGGTGTCCTCAAGCCTTTGTCCAGCTCTGGCGGGACGGGGATTTTTTTGTATTTTTTCTGGAGTTCCTTCCAATCATAAGTCTTCACGATCGTGAATTTCCGATTTTTATCCTCGTCCATCCTACGAAAAAGCTCTTGAATGGGCGGCAGCAAAAAGAAGCGCTTGTTCAGCCGGAAGGCCCTTTGATTGCACCGCTTGGAGGAGAGGAGGATGCCCCAGCCCTCCATGTTCAGCAGCTCGCGGTAGACGGTTTGGGGCGTGCTTTTCAGTTCGCGGGCTATTTCTCGGATGTGAACCTGGGCGTCGGGATTGGCGACGAAATAAGCGAGGACTTGGCGCCGCATCTTCGAGGGGATGAGAAAGGATAGATCCATTTTTCGAATGTCACAAAAATTAGGACAAATGTCAATATTTGTATGACGATTTAGGGCCGAGTAGGAGAGCCCGGCGAAGGATGTCTCCGGATCAGGCGGCGCTGATTTCGAGCATCCTTCTCAAGGGAATATAGGCTTTTTTCCGAAGCTCTTCGGGCATCTGAATCTCCGGTTTCCCGTCCCGCATGCACTGGTACAGTTTCTCGAGGGTATTGAGCCGCATATAGGGACATTCGTTGCAGGCGCATCCGCTGTCGTTGGGGCCTTCGAGAAAGGTCTTGTCCGGCGAGGCCTTGCGCATTTGATGAAGAATTCCGGATTCCGTTAGAACGATGAATTTCTTCTTCGGCGAAGTCTGAGAGTATTTGAGGAGGGCCGAGGTGGAACCCACGAAATCGGCATGCTGTAGGACGGTCTCCTCGCATTCGGGATGGGCGATGACGTCGGCATCGGGATGTTCCAATTTTAGCGCGAGGATTTTCTTTTCGTTGAAAGTCTCGTGGACGATGCAGACGCCTTGCCAGAGCGTCATCGGGCGTCCGGTTTTTTGCATCAAGTAGCGGCCGAGGTGGCGGTCGGGACCGAACAGGATTTCCCGGTCCTTGGGAACCGAGCGGATGATTTTTTCGGCGTTGCTGGAAGTGCAGATCACGTCGGAAAGGGCCTTAATCTCCGGATTCGAGTTGATGTACATCACGACATAAGGATCATTCAGTTTCGACTTGAATTGTTGGAAGGGAGCCGGCTGACAGCTGTCGGCCAAGGAACAGCCGGCCTCAAGGTCGGGCAGCAGCACCGTCTTTTCGGGATTCACGATCTTGGCCGTCTCGGCCATGAAGCGCACACCGCAGACCACCAAGACATCGGCCTCGGATTTTTCGCAATATTGGGCCATGGCCAGAGAGTCGCCAACGAAGTCGGCGAGATCCTGGATTTCGTCCTCTTGATAGTAGTGGGAGACGATGACGGCGTTGAGCCGCTTCTTTTCAGCGGCTATTTTGTCCAGAATATCCATGCTGAAAAGCTAGGTCTTCCTTCCGGGATTGTAAAGCCCCTCGAGGATTCGCCATCCGACGCTTGACCGGCGCGGTTAAGGGGTTTAAGCCAAAACCATGCGTATCCTCATCACCGGCGGCGCCGGCTTCATCGCTTCCCACATTCAAGACGCCTATCTTCAGGCGGGTCACACGGTCGCCGTGCTGGACAATCTCGCCTCGGGCAACAAGGGCAACCTCGCTTCGGCAACGAAGTTTTATGAGAAGGATTTACGGAATCCGGAAGTCGACCGTGTTCTGGAAGAATTTCGCCCCGAAGTGATCTCGCACCATGCCGCGCAAATGGACGTGCGGCGTTCGGTGGCCGAGCCTATCTATGATTGCGAGGTCAACGGCATCGGGACCCTCAATTTGCTCGAGGCCGCCCGCAAGCATGGAGTTAAAAAGGTGGTCTTCGCCTCTTCCGGCGGAGCGATCTACGGCGAGCAGATTGCTTATCCCGCCGACGAATCCCATCCGACCCAACCGGCCAGCCCCTATGGGATCACCAAGTTGCTCGGCGAAAAGTACCTGCATTTTTACCAGGAGACCTACGGCATCGATTCGGTGGCCCTCCGCTACGCCAACGTCTACGGTCCCCGCCAAAATCCCCATGGAGAGGCCGGCGTGGTGGCCATCTTCGTCACCAAACTCTTAAAAGGCGAGACTCCGGTGATCAACGGAGACGGCCTTCAGACCCGCGATTACGTCTTCGTCGAGGACGTGGTCCAGGCTAATTTGGCGGCCCTGAGGCCCGGAGTGCGCGGTATTTATAATGTGGGGACGGGGATCGAGACGAACGTCGTCGAAATCTACCAAAATCTCGCCGCCGCCGTCGGTTTGCAAGCTCCGGCCCAGCACGGCCCCGCCAAGGCTGGAGAGCAGCGCCGCAGTGTGATTTCCTACGGCAAGATCCAGAAAGAGCTGGGTTGGTCGCCGAAATTTTCCCTGGCCGATGGATTAAAGAAGACCGTAGAATACTTCCGTTCTCGTTAGATGAATGTTGGAGGTTCCCTCATGCGTAAGATGGCCCTGATTTTGTTCCCTCTCCTATTCCTGTCTTTTTCGTCCTTCGCGGCGAGCGACAAGACGCCGAAGGATTTCAAGCTGGTCTTTCGTTCCAGCGCCGGAGCCCTGGAGCGCGCGACGACGGAAACCGTGGAAATCGCCAAGGACACCATTACGGTCAACCGCAGCGCCGAAGTGGTGGGAGAGGGGGGCGGCAAGACGCCCTACACCAGGACTTACAAAATTTCCGAGGCCCAGTTGGCGGAACTCTACCAAGTGGTCGTTTCCAGCGGATTTCTCACCTGGCCCAAGTCGGCCGACGGTTCGCATCAGAGCACGGTCGATGAGTTCTTCGACATCACCGCCGACGGAAAGACCGTTACCCACGGGCGTTGGGAGGCGGCGAACCAAGAAGCCTTTCGTTCTTTCTATGATCGCTACAATTCTTGGTTCAACAGTGTGCGCACCGCACGGTTTTAATGCCTGCGCAACCTCGATGCCAAGATGCCGATAAATGAGCGAGTCCGAGGTCGCATGGATCCCGGACCGGGTTCAACTTTTTACAAAAACTGAATAGTTACAATAGGTTAGGGGGAGACCTGACCTAGGACTCTTAAGGTTTTGCTCGGGGGCTCCCTTATGTCCAATCTCATCGTCGTGTACGATGGTCTCACACTGCCGCCACAGGCTTGCGCGGATGAACCTGCTTCATCGAAAGCGGCCTCGTCATCGGCTCCATCAACGGATAATTGCAGCATCGTTTTGCCGCTCGCTCTCGATGACAAAAAGGAGGCGGCGCATGCGATTCGTTTCGACCGGCAAAAGGACCGCTTCGTCCTCTCTCCATCGAATTCGGCGGACGACCTGACCTGGGTTGGACAACAAGGGAATCTTCCTTCCATCCTGGATATCCTTCGCATCAGCGGGGCGAGTTTTCTGGCGCAGAAAACCGTGGGGGATCTGCCCTCGCTCAAGATCAAATTGATGACCTTTCAATACGCGGTGAGCGGCAAGGCGGTCCTTCCGCAAACCGATTCCGCCGTGCCCAACCTGGTGCCGGGTGACAAGGAGATCGCCAATTCGCTGGGCGT
>JAIOPF010000365.1 GCA_021414045.1 Deltaproteobacteria bacterium
GTTTTATTCGCGGGCGCCTTATCGGCGCAAGAAGCCCAACAGCCAGGTTTTTCCGATTTTTGGAAAAATTTTCAATCGGCGGTGGTGAAGGATGACCGAGAATCGGTGGCAAACATGACGGTCCTGCCTTTTTATTGGGGCGCTTCCCTGGACCGCGGAGGCTTTCTTAAAGCCTATCCCAAAGTCTTTGACGCCAAGGTTCGGGAATGTTTCCGGCAAGGTAAGCCGATCAAGGACGGCCCTTTTCAAAACCTCTTTTGCGGCCGCCTGATGTACCGCTTCGGCGCGGATTCCGGGATCTGGCATCTGCTGGAGGTCGCGGACAACGATTGAGCGGTCTTTTGCAAAAGCACGCAACTTTAAGGCTTTTGGACGATATTCTTTAGGTAATGGGGGCTTCGAATTCCTCGAAGCCCCGCGGGGCGCACGGTGGGATCTTCTCGGGAAGGTTCCGCACTCCAAGCTTTCTCTCCCTTTGTGCCTTCCAAAATCGATAACGTTCTGATGGAAGGAGGGCGCATGGGCGCTTGTCTGGAATACTTGCAGTTCGTCGGCTCCAACGTCGGCGTGAATTTCACCGAAAAAGACGGGGAGAGCCTTCGTCTCGAATTCAATCCGGAAATCGGGCTGGGGGCGTGTAGCCGTGCCGATTCCACCTACGAAAACGGTCCTTTCAATTTCTTGCTGGGCATGGATGCCGCGCGCTGGGGCGAAGGGCTTTGGCAGTTCGGAGGTTCGGCGGGCCTGCGTTACAACGCCAATCGTAGGATTTTTTACAACGTCGACGCAGTGGTGAAAGGCGGCGTGATCTTCCGGGAAGGCGGGTTGGAGGGGGCGGCGCTTTCGCCGGCCTTGCGGATAGGAGTGGGCTGGAATGCCCTGGCCATGGAAGCCGGTTTTGTTGTCCTGGGCGGCGGAGCGAACCTCGAAACCGGAGACCGTTACGCGATGCTGCGCTTGGCTTTTCCATTTTATAATCTCGCGGACGCTGTGAGCCAACTGGCGGAAAGTTCCGAGAAAAAAAGTGGAGGGGAAAGCCGCGAGGGATCGACGAGATCGGCAAACCGGTGAGTGACTAGGAATTTTCCGTCGCGATCAGGGGATGCGGCCGTATTCCAGTATCCCGTAGGCGAGGGTGTATCCTAGGGCGATGCAAGCCGCGAATAAGGCACCTCCGCGGATTGCCGTGCCCAAGGGTTTTTCCTCTTCGGAAAGAACCGAGGCGGCGATGGGCAGGATGGGCAAAAACATCAAAAATTCGCCGACAGGGATGAAGAGGGCGCAGTATTTCCCGATCATGGCGTGGGCGGCCTCGTACTTCCACCAACCGGCGCGGAAGGCGAGGTATTCATAGGCGCCGACGGTGAGGCCAGCCAGCATGGCCACGAATAAAGACGCACCGGTTTTAGCGGAGGTGTCGCCGCAGCGACCGCGGAGCCAACCGAATAAGCGCAAGGCGGGGTAGCCCATTTCGACGATGACGCAGGCCCAGGCCAAAGGCATCCAGATCGGCGAGCCCAGCAAGACGACGTCGTTTCCCGTCAAATAAACCAATTTTCCATTTTGCACCCAATGGACCAATCCCCAGTCGACCAAGAGTTCGAAGAGTCCCGCCACCAATCCCATCAGGAAGAGGCGGTATAGGACCCAGCCTCCGCGGTTTTTTAGGCCATCTTTTGCGTGCAGATAGAGGGAGGCGCGGATCAAGAGGCTCGCATAGGCCCAAAATTTTCCGGAAGGCGAGGACCCGTAAGGAAAGAAAAAAGCCGCGATCAAGGTAAATCCAAGTCCGAGGCCGCTGCCCAAGAGCCAGATGCGATCGGAAGCCGGGCTTAATTCCGAAATCGTCGCGAGGAAATGAGGGGATTTGAAAAGGTTGGTCCTGGGCATTATTGGGGAATATTAGGCAGGTTTTTCCGCCAAGCCTCCAACGACGCGATTTGCTGGTACCAGCGGGCGATATTTGGAAAATCTTCCAGGGGCAGTCTGGCCGCTTTCGCCATCGGAAGGGGCGCCGCCACGGCGAAATCGGCGATGGTCAGCTGGTTGTTGACGAGATAATTTTTCCCCTCGAGAACTTGGTTCAAGACTCCGGCGTGGAATCTCACGGCTTCCTCGCCTTCTTTTTCCTTCTCGGGGTTCGGCGTTCCGCCTCCAAAAAAAGTCTTCACGAGGCGTTCCCATAGCAGGGTGCCGCATCCCCGCATCCAATGGGCTTGCTGCCAGATCAGCCACCGCGAAATATCGATGCGCGTCCGCTCATCGGCGGGCCATAGATCGGTGCCGCCGGCTTTTTTGCCGCAGAGGTACATGAGGATCGCGTTGGATTCCCAGAGGTAGAAGTCGCCGTCGGCCAAGGTGGGGCACTTGCCGTTGGGATTCATTTTAAGAAATTCGGGAGTTTTCTGTTCGCCTTTCATGACGTCGACGGCGATCTTCTCGAGGGGAAGCTCGAGGTAGTCCGCGACGGCGGTGACGGTGTAATTGTTCGGGGAAAGGGGAAGCCAGTAAAGTTTCATAAAGGATCTCCTGCGTTCCATTGGGGGGTATGTTGCGGAGCGTCGGGGTGAATTGTCAAGGAAGGAGAGCTCGGGATAAAAACACAGAAGCCCGGGCTAACCTGTAAGGGCCGTTCGAAAACGGTCCCAACATCATTAACACCGGGCTTCTGCGATTAAAACTATCGTTCAGGGTCCAGGCTTGCGTCCCTCTAGAGTGTTGAAACCCTCATCGATGGCAGTAATCCTTGTCGGATCCTCATTCCCTCGTGCCGTTGGTTTCTCCGTCCGGCTCCGATGGATATCGGAGTAAAAGACGGCCGCCTCGGTTCCAGGGATTTGTTCCGTCGGTGGGAGTCGACCACTTTTGGCCCCTTGGATAGGGCCTTTGGTAATCTGTCCTCTTATGGGATTTCCAATAGCCTTGATGGTATTCTCTTGGGGACCTTGAAAACCCGCTTCCAGGTTCCTCCTCTTCGGGCCTTCGCCGCCTGCCTTCCGAAGAATGCCGGCTAGCCGACCTAGAGAGTTTGTTGCGTTCCCTCGATAGGAGCGAATCTTTCGACCGCCCCTCCCATTATGGCCTTCGTGACCGTTGTGCGACTGGCTGTTCAAGGATTCCGTCTTCCCGGTTCATGACCCTCCACCGAGAGCTCCTCTCACGAGGAGCCCGCCTTAGCAGACGTGGGGAAGATTCGGTTCCCTTACTGACGCCAACCAGCCACTGTCGGTCGCTGATTCCCTAAACGATAGATTTAATTTTCAAAGACCTTTTAGCTCCGTCGATGTCTGCAATAAATCCAAAATCCGGCGGTTTCGCAATGGCCCATTTTTAAAAAAAGCAGCGTTCATGAAATGATTCGAAAATTCTTCCGTAAAAAAATGATTCACACCTGTGCATAAGCGCTTTCCACAAGCGAAACCCGGCAAAGTATCGAATCGATTGGTTTTGCGGGCGGCGAATTCTCCTTTTGGCGCGCTTGGGGATAAAAAAATACAAGGCCGCGAAATCATTGGTGGAGGGCAGGGCGAGTTATAAACAGCCGGATTTCGGGGAAGAGCGGGTCTCCCTAAAAAAACAGCAACTTTCGGGCGAGGGAGGCGAGGAGTTCCCATCAAATCCTAACCTTCGGGGGCCAGCACGAGGAGGAATTATGTCCGTCCGTGAGGCCGTGACCCGCGCGATGCGAGGTGACAGAATGGTGGTCCCCGGTGAATTCGCGGCTTTGCAAAGCGAAGCCGTCGCCGCCGTCGATATCACCCAAATGCATACCGGAGATTACTTGCTGCGTGGAGACGACGCCGTCGCGTTGAGAGGCGCTAGGTTTCGCAATAGTTCGGAGCGTCGGGAGTTTTATTTGGGGTTTCTGCAGCAAGCGCGCGAGCGGGTTTTAGTGCAGGTTCTCCAAGGGATGCAGGCGATACCGACTGCCGAGCGTGTTCTAGGCTTGGCCTGTTACGCCACCCGGGAGTCGCATTCCGAAGCCGTGACCTGCTTTCAGGAGGCGGATGGCCAGCGTTCCATTTGGGCCGGTCATACGGGGACCTCGGAACCCCCCATCGGGTATTATAATGGTTTGCTGGCCTTTTTAGGGCGAAGCTTGCCATCGAATGGTTTCATCGGGATTGGGACGGCCAGCGGGGGCTCGGAGCCTCTATTGGGCGAGATTCAATTGTTGGACGGCATCTTTTTCACGACCGACAATTTCCGTGGCGAGTCCCTGCCCGCCGAGACCCGTATTTCCGCCGGCGAGATTCGTGCCCTTTATCGCAGCAGCGTCTGCACCGAAGCGCCGACGCTGCCGGATTGTCGATAAAGGTTTTCGATTTAGTCTCGGAAACTCCGGATATAGTTTTCCAATTCCTCCTCTTCCTCGAAGAAGACAAACTCATCCTTGCGCAGTTTCGGTTCGTGCTTGGGATGAGCGGCGTCGCGCGTGATGCCGTGGTAAGGTTGGAATTGGAAAAAGCCCCGGAGCAAAGTCCAGAAGTCGGCATGGTGGCTGGAACTCGACACTTGAAGTGCAACACTCTTCATTTTTCATCCTCCCTAACTAGTTGTGCTTTTCGCCCCTTGCCTGGTGTTCGGATGAACCCCACCTACTGTTCTTTTGGTTAAGCAAGGCCTGTGCCAGAAAAAAAGCGGCTAAATACTTGAAAAATGTACACTTTAAAAATAGAGTCTTTATCAAATTGATATGACTTCTCAAATTGATAGATAGGGCTGAGAATTATCTGGGGGTGAAGGCCTGGAATTGCTATTTTAACTGATTGAAATATTTATTGAATTTTACGGGTCATCATTTTGACTCTGTTTGTAAGCTCAAAACTATATCCCAGAGAATCTTTTCTCCCCGTTGCAGTTCAGGTATGGGCACCCGTTCGTTTTTGCCGTGTAGGCCCTCGAGGTCTTCAGGCTGAATCATCACAGGAATAATACCGTAGGCGATGGCGCCCTTGGCTCGGAAGAATCGATTGTCGGTGGCTCCGGGGGAGAGGAGGGGGACCACCACGGCTTGAGGGTCGTTTTTTCGCAAGGCCCCTTCGATGGCGTCGAAGAAGGGCGTGTGGAAATCCGATTCGCTGGCTGGATTTTCTTGGATCCAATCAATGCTGATGTCCGGGTCGTCGAGGCGATCGCGGATCTTCTCGCGGAAGGCCTCGGGCGTTTCTCCTGGAAGCAGCCGGCAGTCAATTTCGGCCACGGCCTCGGCGGGGATCACGTTGGTTTTATTGCCGGCCTTGAGCACGGTGGGCACCACCGTATTGCGTAGCATGGCGTTGAGGATTTTTTCTTTCTCCAATGTTCCGCCAAAAAATCGCACGGCGATGGGCGAGATGGGCCAATCGAAGAGATGCCGCATGAAGAAAGATCGTGGAAAGGAGAATTGTTCGGAGAGGCGTGTCAGGAATTCTTGAGCGATGGCGGTTTTTTCCAAAGGCTGGCGTTGTTTCGCCAGGCGGTTCAAGGCACGAATCAATTTCACCGTGGCGTTGTCCCGACTCGGCATCGATCCGTGGCCCGAGGTCCCGTGCGCCGTCAGGCGCATCCAGGCCACGCCTTTTTCGGCCACCTGAATGGGGTAAAGGTGCATCCCTTTCCGGTTGAAACCGATGCTTCCCTCGTTGAAGACGTATTTCGCCTTCACTTGGTCCCAATGCTGATCGACGAGAAATCCGGCTCCCATTTTGCCGCCAGCCTCTTCGTCGGCAACCAAGGCGAGGATGACGTCGCCTTCCAATTTTGCGGCCTCGCGTTTCAGTCGAATGAAAGTTTGGATCTCGAGGGCGACCAGGCTTTTCATGTCGATGGCCCCGCGACCGTAAAGATAATCTCCTTCGACCGTGGCCTCGAAGGGGGGATATTTCCATTCTTTGGGATCGGCTGGGACGACGTCGAGATGACCGAGGAGGAGCAGGGGTTCTCTTTTTCCGGAGCCGGAAATCCTGGCGACGAGGTTGGCCCGTCCCGGGGCGGATTCGAAAATTTCCGCCGCGATCCCGAAGCCTGCGAGGTAGTTTTTGACGAACTCGGCGGCAGCAATCTCATTGCCGGGTGGATTCGTGGTGTCGATGGAGATCAACTTCTTGAGCAGATCGAGGGTGCTTAGTGGGACTTCCTCGGCGCGTAATCCCGGACTCGCCAGGGCGATGAGGCAGAACAAGGCGAGAAGTTTGAGACCTAGGCGCGAAACCATCTTATCCGCTGTAGTTCTACGCCAAAGGAAATTCAAGCATTGCTTCCGAATCGACGCTTAAGGCGGGAATTGCCGGATGATGCGGCCTTCTAGGGCATCGACCCAAATCCAGCGCCAAGTCTCCAGGCGGTCGCCCAAATCGAAGGCCA
>JAIOPF010000348.1 GCA_021414045.1 Deltaproteobacteria bacterium
GATCTCGCCGATCGCCACCACCTTGGGATGTTGGGCAATCTCGCGAGCCCGCAGCATCACCGCGTCGTCGACCAATTTCGCATCGTGGGGGTGAACGCCGATGGCGGCATAGACGTCGGAAAATCTTTCCAATACTTTACAGGCGCCTTCCATGCTGGCGGTGCCTTCGCCGGACCCGATATGGACGATGCGTTCCACACCGGCCTCGCGGGCGCGGGCCATCATGGGTTCGATTTCTTCGGCGGCGTAGGAGGAAAAATCGATGTGAGCGTGGGAATCGATGAACACGGTCAGGCGGCCTTTTCGACCGGTGCCGCTTTCTCGAGCGAGACCTCGAGGATGTGGTTCTCGGCATCGTAGCTCAGGCGATGCGACTTGATGGGGACCTCGAAATTCAATTCACGAAGGAATCCATCGGGGAAGGAGTTCACCCAACCGCAGAGCTTCTTCACCTTTTCGTCCTCGAGCTTGGCGCGGATCTTGACGTTGTTTCCATGGATTTCGACCGAGGCCTTGTACTCCGGCATCTCGTCGGGAATGGCCCACTTGAATTTGAGACGATGGTTGGGGACTTTCTCGGGCATGTCGAAACGGACGACGTAGCGGTCTTTCTCCTCGGCCACCGAGGAAGCCATGCCGTAGCGCTTCATGCGTTCCCATTGCGGCTCAAGCTGGTCTTGCACCGCCATCCAGCGCTGCATCCAGTCGGCATTGTCGCTCTCCCCGGCATCCGCGACTTCGGCCACCTTCTCGCCCTCGGGCTTGGGGGGCATGGGTAGGTTCACTAATTTGATGGCGTCAACCGGGCAATCGTTGATGATATCCCAGGGATTGAACTTGCCCACCGGGGAAGTCTTGGTGGCCATCGCCCGCGTGTGATCGGCGTTCATTTGGAAAATATCGGGGAAGTCATTGCAGCAAGCGTCGCAGGCAATGCAATCTTCCGTGACAAAATACTCTTCTAATTGGACAGCCGCTTCGGCCATGGCAAAAACCTCCGCTAAATCTCAATAATCACAGCGAATTTTCTATTATCCGGGGGGGCTTGCGAGTGTCAATAGAAGTTATCGCGCTCTCAGTTCAAGAGGGCGTCGACGAATTCGGTCGCAAAAAAAGGCTTTAAATCTTCCAGCCTCTCCCCCAAGCCCACGTAACGGATGGGCACCCCGATCTCATCCAAGATCCCGACGACAATCCCCCCCTTGGCGGTGCCGTCCAGTTTGGTCAGGATAATTCCGGTCAGGCCCAAGGCCTGGTGGAATTCCCGAGCCTGGTGCAGGGCATTCTGGCCCTGGGTGGCGTCGACGACCAAAATAATCTCGTGAGGCGCTCCCGGCAGGGCTTTATCGATCACCCGTCGAACTTTTTTGAGTTCTTCCATCAGGTTGATCTTGGTGTGCAGACGGCCGGCCGTATCGATAATGACTCGGTTGAAATCCCTGGCTACTCCCGCCTTCACCGCATCGTAGGCCACCGCCGCCGGGTCGGCCCCATCTTTTTGAGCCAAGGTATGGGCCCCAACTCGGGTGGACCAGACCTTGAGCTGGTCGACGGCCCCGGCACGGAAGGTATCCGCGGCCGCCAATAAGACCGTTTCATCGTTATTCCGGTATAAAGAGGCGAGTTTCCCAATAGTGGTGGTCTTTCCAACGCCATTGACCCCCACGATCATCAAGACGTGGGTTTTTTTGGGAATCAAGGACTCGGTGGGGTGGGCATTGAGAATCTTGAGGATTTCGTTGCGCAGGTATCCTTTGAGCAAGTGGATGTCCTTGCGTCCGGTGGAAGTCACCTCTTCTCGGAGGTAGCGCAGAAGCTTTTGGGTGGTCTTAACCCCCACATCCGCCCCTAAAAGAACCTCTTCTAAATGGCCATAGACGCCTTCGTCGATATCCCGATTCAAGCGTATCAATTCACCCAAACGGATCTTGAGCTGGTCGTGGGTCTTCTCGAGACCCATGGTCATCGTCGAGCTGATCTGCCGCTTCAGCTTCCGCCTTCGGTATAAAATAACAACGAGCAGAATGAGCAAAAAACAACCCAGAACGATCAGCCCGCTGATCAAGGGATTGAGACGAATCCAAGTTTCTAGAGTCTGGAGATCCATAAAATAGGAAAAAAAGGGAGGCCGAGAAGCTTCTACCTGCCTCTCGGCCCCCAAGAAAAAGGCCAGATTTGTATCTAATTGAGTTTAATTCGACTCAAATTGATACAATCATTAGTTCGCGGGCGCCGGAGCTGGGGCGGCGGGAGCTGCAGCCGGTGCCGCCGCGGGTGCAGGAGCTGCCTGTGCCGCGCCGGGGCTCAGCATACGATCGATAATTTCTTTGAAGGCCGGCAAGGGCTGGGCACCCTTGATCAGAACTCCGTTGATAAAGAAGGCGGGGGTGCCGGTAGCACCACTATTACGTGCGAAAGTAATGTCTTCTTGAATCGACGCATCATATTTGGTCGATTTGAAGTCCACTTCGAACTTTTTCATGTCCAAACCGGCTTCCTTCGCCGACTTCAGGATCCCAGCTTCGCTCAAATCTTGCTGGTTGTTAAAGAGGGCTTGGTACATCTCCCAGAACTTGCCTTGATCTTGGGCAGCCTTGGCCGCTTTGGCCGCCGGCATGGCATTCGGGTGGAAAGGCAGTGGGTTGTGGCGGTAGGCCAGGCGAACTTTGCCGTCATACTCCTTCATGACTTGGTCGACCGTCGGCAACACCCGTTTGCAGAAGGGGCATTGGAAATCCGAGAATTCGACAATGGTAATCTTGGCACTTTCGGGGCCCTTCACTGGAGCGCCCGTAATGGGAACCTGGATGGCCTTTTTGATGCGCTCTTCCAAGGGAAGCTCGGGCGCTCGTTGCGGGCGCTGCGACTTCATGGCCTCCTGAATCGGCTTTTGCAGGGCAGCGGGATTTTTCTGGATATAGTCGCCGACGGCCTTTTCCAGCTGCTGCTGACTGGGGCCGCAAGCCGTCGGAACGACGAGGGCCGCCGCAAGGGCGCCTAACACTAAAATTTTTGACATGGGTTTCGGGGATGTCTTCACAATGATTTCCTCCGGATAAATGAGAATGCCGGGTTCCCCCGCCCACAGAGAACGAGGTCTCCGGCAATTTGGGGGATCTTAAGGATCGAAAGTCGCCCCGTCAAGCGGGGCGTGAAAAGGAATCGGATAAATGACTTGCCAGGAAAAGCCATTTTAAGTGTTATGGGTGGCCTTATACTAAGGGGAGTTCTCCATGAAAAATCTTCTCCGTTTCAGCTTGGCGGCTTTGCTCTGCCTGAGCGCCTGCAAAAAAAACGACAACACCCTCGTGCTCGGGGAGTTCGCCTCGCTCACCGGAACCACCGCCACCTTCGGCCAATCGATGAATGACGGCGTGCAGCTCGCCCTGGAAGACCTCAACAAGAACGGCGGCCTGCTCGGCAAAAAGGTCGAGATCGTGGTCGAAGACGATCAAAGCAAGCCCGATGAGGCGAAGACGGCGGTCTTGAAACTCATCAAGCAGAACGAGATCAAGGCCTTGATTGGCGAGGTGGCCTCGTCACGAAGCCTGGCCGCGGCCCCCGAGGCCCAGAAAAATAAAATTCCGATGATCTCGCCGGCCTCCACGAACCCCAAGGTGACCCAGGTCGGCGACTATATCTTCCGCGCCTGCTTCGTCGACACCTTCCAGGGATCCTCGATGGCTCGCTTCGCCTATAACGACCTTAATTTGCGCAAGGTCGCCATCCTCTACGACATCAAGAACGACTACAGCGTCGGACTGATGGAATTCTTCGAAAAGACCTTCAAAGAATTGGGCGGCGAAATCGTCGAAAAGCAAAGTTATTCCGAGGGCGACATCGAATTCCGCGCCCAGCTCACGGCGATCAAGAGCCAGGATCCTCAGGCCATCTACGTGCCCGGCTATTACACCGAAGTCGGCCTTATTGCCCGCCAGGCCCGGGACCTCGGAATCAATATCCCACTGATGGGCGGCGACGGTTGGGACAGCGTCAAGACGGTGGAGATCGGCGGACCCGCGGTCGAGGGCAGCTACTATAGCAATCATTATTCGGCGGAAGATCCCTCGCCCGTCATTCAAGACTTCATCAAAAAGTATCAGGCGAAATTCGGGAAGGTCCCGGACGCCATGGCGGTCTTGGGTTATGACGCGGCCAACATTCTTTTTGACGCGATCAAGCGGGCGGGCAGCAGCGAGGGTCCGAAGATCCGCGACGCCATGGCCGCGACCGCGAATTTTCAAGGCGTGAGCGGCAGCATCACCATGGACCCCCAACGCGACGCCAAGAAGAAGATCGTCATCCTGAAAATCGAGGGTGGGAAGGTGAAATTTCACAAGGCGCTGGATCCCTCGTGATCCGCAGGCATTGATGACCGAATTTTTCCAACAACTCGTCAACGGCTTGGCTTGGGGCAGCATCTATGCCCTCATCGCGCTGGGCTACACCAT
>JAIOPF010000349.1 GCA_021414045.1 Deltaproteobacteria bacterium
CGCCTCGATGCTGCCGCGAGAGGGCAGTTACGTTTATCTCAGTCCCGCGAGTTCGGAAGGGACACCGGCGAACCCAGGCGTGGTGACGGCTCAAGAATTCAATGCGCGGTTGTTGGACGTCGAGACCGGGTTGATGGGCCACGCCCTGAGCACCTTCGTCCAACCCGAACATTTCACGACCGAGGACTTGATCCATCGCCGTTTTCAGCACCAGTTCGGGTATTACGAATGGTATCGGTTTTTCGATCGCAACAAGGGACCGACGAAGCAGCGGGCCCGTTACGAGCGCGCCGGGCTGATCGAGGAAATGTTCATTCCCGGCCTGCGGCGGTATCTGGCGCAAAATCCGACTCTCCTCGAGGTCAACGACCCCGCTCAAGGAATCATTAGGCCCGAACAGATCACGCCCGCCAATTTTCGAAATTTGCGGTTCTCCTGGATCCAAGGCCCCGCTGCGCGAGAGGCCGCTTATCAACGGCACCTGGCCTATCGCAGCGAAATGAACCGGGCCAACCTTTCGCAGACGATGATCAACATCGCCAGCAACGGCACCAGCCGACAAGGTTCGGGTAGAATCAACTGGGTCAGTTACGGCGCGCGCAAGATCGAGCGATTTTTAGGCATGGGCAGCGGTAATTTTCCCCGAGAGTATTCCGCCCAGTCCTCGCATTTCGAGACCGCCGACCAGCGCCTGGGGCGGGTCGACAATCCCGTCTCCCAAATGGTCATCCTGGCGGGATACGGTCCCCGCGACGAAAACGATCCCGAGGTCTTTCGTGGCATCGCGAATTATGCCGAGGATGAAATCGCTCAGGGAAAGCAGCCCAATTTGCTTTTTCATGGCAACAATCCCTCGAAATTCACCCTGCCGATCCGTGGGATTCCCGCCATCGCCTATCGTTTCATGGATGCCCTGCGTTCGCCCGCGATGAAAAATATCGTTGTCGTCGGGACGCCCGACGTCGGCGTGGTCCTCGAAGCCTTCCAGCAGCATTTCGCCTCGGAAATCGCGGAACAGGGAAAGCGTTTCATCTACGTCAACACCGGCTTGGAAGGCGGTGGTTTCGCGGTGAACCTGCAGCAAGGCATCGACGCCTTGCCCGAGCACAACAAGATGGCCGTCTTGAGTTACGGCGACACCCCGCGCGTCGACATCAATAACATGGCTTTCCATCCTTGGCGCCATACGATGGACTATATCTTCGGCGCCAACGGCCGCGATCAGGTCTTGGATTTCATGGGAATGAACGCCCACTATCAGGGCGAGATCGACGGCGTTGATTATCCGCTGAAGGAAGGCAACGTCCAAGGAATCCGGCGCATGCCCACCGGACTTTTCTCGGAAATGTTCGCCAATCGAAAAACAGTGCGCTCGGGCCCGGCGGGGAAGGCCTTGATCTTCCTGCGGCACTTGCTTAGCAGGCCCTACCATCCCAATATTTTGGATTTGCCCAATGTCATCGGCGACACCATCATGCGCAGCGCGGAAAACATGGCCATGCGCACGGCGGGCGGAAAACCTCCCCTGGTGGCCGTCAGCATCGATGCGGCCGAGCGGGCCATGGCCTCGCGCCTGCAATGGAAGGGCGATTTCCGTCCGGGGCACCTCGATATGGGCGGCTTGGTCGATCTCGACGGCGTTCGCGATTATGCCATCGCCCAAGCCTTGGCTTATGAATACCCGCACGCCCACGCGGACGACCTTGAGACTTTTAGGCAAGAAACTTTGCCGCAATTCCAAGACCGCCTTCCCTTGCTCACGGGCGCGGCCGCCAAGATCAATAATTTATACGTCCGCGTCCGCGAGGAATTACTGCAGCGCGAGGCGGAGCGCCCCACGGATCAAAAGCTGGGGATCACCGACGACTCCCTGCGAAGGCTGGGATTCGACCCGGAAGCTCTTCCCATGCTGCCAACGGGAGAGCTGAACCCGGCATGGATGGAGCGAGTTCTGCCCGATGCCGAAATCCAAGCTTATCGGCGTTCTTTCACCGCCTACGACAATCGCGTCGATCATGCGCGCCAGTTGGACCGCGCCTTCCAAGATTGGCAGATGCGGACGCGGCCCTACGAAGAGCCCGAACGCCGGGAAGTCGGGAAGACCGCTAGGGAATTCGTTCTGCGTCGGCTCAATTCCGAACCCGAGCGCTACCGCGGCTTGATTCTCGAATGGAGTTTCGACCGGCTACGGGATCAGGTGATGAAGGAGGCGAGGGGACGCTTCGGTGAATTCTCCCCCCAGGTCGCTCAGGTCAATACCTATTTCGAGCAAAGCACGACCCATGGTTACGACACGCCCTTGCGTCGTATCCTGCTTGGTTTCAAGGCCGCCGACGGACTGAGGCGTTACCAGAATTTCCTGTCCGCGGGCGAATTCCAGACCCTTTATCCCAAGCTGGTCGAGTCGCTACATTTGGCTCGGGAAACGATTTCCGGCAACCGATGGTTGGGACTTGGCCGCGGCGGGCTTCGGGACGGGCGCTTTTTCCTGCGCGGCTACCTGGATCAAGCCCAAGTGACCGCCGATGAAATATACGTTCGCAAGGTCGGTGAGAGCCCGCCCGCTTATCGCAGTCGCGGAGCTGGCGCTTCGTTGCCCAATTCCGAAGGGCGTCCGGCGGTTTCGCTGGAAGGACGCGAAGTTCGGCGCGCCGATTCTCCCGTCTATCTCCAAAAGGATTTGGATTTCATGGCTCGGCGTCTCGAGATCCTGCCTTCGCGCATGCCCCACCTCGTCGCCGCGGCTTCGGGCGTGAGGGCGGAGACCGACCTAGGAAGGGTTTCCTCGCAGCGGATGAGCTACGACCGGCTCTTGGCTTGGTCTCAGAGCGGCGCGGGGCAGACCTATCTTCGCGAGAACGAGTCTTTCCTAGCGGACAGCTTGCGCAACCGCATCTACGAATCCGGGCCGGGCATGGCGGTGGGTTTGGTTTCGATGCTGGGTTTCGAGCATCTCGCCGACCGCGTCGGCTTGGACCAAAGGGCCCATCCGCATGAGCGTTTCGCCTTCGTGGTCGGGGGAAGCCACCTCGTCAACGCGGGCACCACCTCGCTCACCGAGGTCGTCACCAACCGGTACTTCGCCCAACCTTTCCGATTCGCCTCGACTCGAGCGGTTTCCGCGGGTTCCGAGGCCGCGGTGCAATTCAGTTTCGCTTCTCGAGAAAGTTTTTCCCGGGCCTTGGGGGCTTCGCTGTCCCGCAATTTGGGTCTCGAGGGAAGTTTGGGCCGCATGGCCTGGAATGGGACTCGGGGCCTGGTCACCATGCCTTTCCGTGCGGCATGGGGCATGGGCCCCGGGCTCATGGCCTCGGCCATTGTCGATAGGACGATAGGTCGCGCGCTCCCGGAAGGTTCGGCGGCCCGCAATGCCTTGCACCTGGGATCTTTTTTCCTGCCCGATGTCTATCGTATCGCCTTGGGCAATCGCGGGCCGGCCTTCTTCGAAGGACCGACCATGCGTTTCGCGACCCGAGCCTTTGCCGCCGGTTTCATCGCCGACATGACTTTCATGGGGGCCCAGCGCGTGATGTACGGTTCGGAAGGCGTGACGACCCGTAACCTGATCTACCAGCGAGCCAACCAACTGCACGATCGCGAGGAAGGAACCCTCCACCGCGTCGTCGACGGCGCCTTCGAAATGATCGCGCCGCAGATTTCGGCGTGGTGGGATTCCGTGGAGCTCGACGGGTTGGGTTTCCGTCCCAATAGCTATCAAAACCAAGCGACCCAGGAATTGCGCAGCTTTTCCAGCAATACCACCGAAAGGGCGGATGCCTTGCTGCGGCACGCCATGCTGTTCGGCAGCGGCGGCTCGAACCTCGATCCTTCCTTTTACACGAGGGTCGATTGGGGTTTCGTCCGCGGGGAAAACCGCCTCGAAAATATCCGCCTCGAAAACGGACGGGAATTTCCCGTGCGGGACGTGCTGGAACAGCTGCAAGATCCCAACGTGGCCCGGCGCTTCTCCGGAGAGGCGGGGGCACGCGAGGACCAGGCCGCCTACATCCAAAGGCAATTTCGCGGTTATCGCCTGAGCCATGCGGAGGCCGAGCAAATTCTGGAACGTATCGCGGTCCATACGCTGCGCAACGACCTGGGTTCGATCAATCAATACGCGCTTCCCGAGAACTCAGCGATGCGAAGCCTCTTCGATGAACGGGGCTCCTTGCGTCCTGGCCAGGAGCAGGCCTTGTTGCGGCGGCTTTATCCGGACACGGGGGTCGACGAAGCGGTGGTCTTGCGGCAACGGCGAGTCGCCTTGGCGACCACTTTGCTGCAGGCGAGAAACTCTTCCAATCCGGCTTCCGCGGAACCCTATCTGGCGGTGGCGCGGAATATCGGTTTGGTCGGCGCGGATGGGGCCATCCTTGATCCGGAAATTCGACGGGCAGCCGAGTCCCAGATCGCTGCCTTGCCCCGCGCGGCCTCGCCCCTAGGGCTAAGCACCGTTTCTGGCGGTGGAATTTCCCCTCGCAACTCCCTGGCCCTGCGCCTGGGAGGCGTCTCCCTCGCCACGGCCGCTACGCGATTGACACCGCAGGGTTAAGCTGGGTAGAGCGTGGAATTCAGGACAGAATTCCCGTTTATGCCCGATAAATACTACATCAAGACCTACGGCTGCCAAATGAACGAGCTGGACGGCTCTCAGATGGGGCGCCTGCTCGGCAAACATGGCTATCAAGCCACGCAAGTTCCCGAAGAAGCCTCCGTCATCCTCATCAATACTTGCAGCATTCGCGAGAAGGCCAGCCACAAGGTTTATAGCGACGTCGGACGCTTTCGCGCGCTGAAGTTGAGAAATCCCGAAGTAATTTTAGGAGTGACAGGCTGCCAGGCCCAGGCCGAAAGCGCTCACCTGCACAAGCGCTTTCCTTATTTGGATTTGGTCGTCGGTCCCGACCATACCGGACGCATTCCCGAGCTCATTGAAAAGGCCAAGCGGGAAGGGGGCCAGCAGGTCGCCGCGGTCAAGCTGGAGCGGCGCGACGACTATCAGTTTTTGAATCTCCTCCCTGACGAGGCGGAGAGCGCTCACCAGGCCCTCGTCACCATCATGAAGGGCTGCGATAATTTCTGTTCCTTCTGCATCGTGCCTTTCGTCCGGGGTCGCGAGGTCTGCCGCGACGCCGAGGAGATCGTGGCCGAAGTCCGGGATTTGGCGGAACGCGGGACCCTCGAGGTCACCCTCCTGGGCCAGAACGTCAATTCCTATGGAGTCGGACGTCACGCCGCCGACCCCAACGCGCTTTCCTTCGCCAAGTTATTGCGCCGCCTTTCCCGAGAAACCGCGATTCAACGCATTCGCTTCACGACGTCCCATCCCAAGGACCTCTCGGAAGAGTTGATCGAGGAATTCCGCGACAACCCGAAGCTGGCGGCCCACTTCCATCTGCCTATCCAATCCGGCTCCGATGCGGTGCTCAAGCGCATGTACCGCGACTACACTCGCGAGGGTTACCTCGAGAAAATCGCGCGGCTGCGCCAGGCCCGCGCCGACCTCGCGATCAGCACCGACGTCATCGTCGGATTCTGCGGGGAAACCGACGCAGAATTCCAGGATACCCTCGATTTGCTCGAGGAGCTGCGTTACGATTCGATTTATTCTTTCGTGTACTCCGAGCGCCCGAAGACCACCGCCGCCCAGCACTTCGCCGACGACGTGCCGCTCGAAGTCAAGCAGGAGAGGTTGCGCCGACTTCAGGACTTGCAAAACCGGATCACCCTGGAGAAGAATGTCGAGTGGGTGGGGAAAACGGCGGAAGTCTTGGTGGAAGGCCCCTCGAGGCAGGGGACGACCTATTCGGGGCGAAGTTCGCAGAACCATATTGTGCATTTCGAGGGATCGGAGGCGGAAGTGGGAACGTTATTGAAGGTCAAGATCCTTCGTGCCTGTTCCAACTCCCTGATCGGAGAAAAAGATGTCGGATGAGAATGCCCCCTTGATTCGGATGAAGGTGACGGGACTCACCATCGATCCCTTCACCAATATGCCGATCATTATACTGAAGGATTTCGAGGAAAAAATGGCCCTGCCCATCTGGATAGGCTTGATCGAGGCCTCGGCCATCGCCACGGAGCTCGAGAAAATCCAGTTGGCCAGGCCCATGACCCACGATCTCCTGCGCAATATCCTTCGCGAGCTCGAGGTGGAAGTCGCCAAGGTTGAGGTCAACGACCTGGCGGATAACACGTTTTACGCCAAGGTTTTCCTGAAGCGGGACGATGAAGAAATCGTCATGGACGCCCGGCCCAGCGACGCCATCGCGATCGCCTTAAGGACCGGTTCGCCCATTTTCGTCGATAGGCGGGTTATGGAGAAATCGCGGCGCATCGACTTGTCCAAGACCTTGGACGAGGATAAAGCCAAGCAGCAAAAATGGACCGAAATCCTCGAAAACCTTTCTCCCGAGGATTTTGGGAAATACAAGATGTGATCGCCATGAAAAAAATCTTTCAAAATTGGGGACCTGTCCTTGTTTACTTCATCTTGATCTTCATCGGTTCTTCGATTCCGGTGCAGGTGAAGCCAGGGGTCGATAAGGTCCTGCATATTCTCGAATACGGCTTGATGGGTTTTTTCACCGCCCGCGGCGTGCTTTTAACTTGGGACTTGCCGAAGGTTTGGGGCTGTCTGTTGGGGACTTTGATGGCGGGAAGCTTGGGCGTCCTCGACGAGATCCATCAATACTTCGTCCCGGGTCGCAGCTCTTCGGTTTACGACGCGATGGCGGATTTCACCGGCGCTCTCCTGGGAGCCCTGTGCTTCGTGATGCTGGGCTCCTTGTTGTACCGAAGCGATAAACTCTATTCGCGACCTCATGACAGCTGTTGTTAGACCATGATCCATCCTTATCTAGATAGATGGCCGACGATTGGCGACGAGGTTTTCTTGGCTGAAGGTTGTCACGTCATCGGCGACGTGACCATCGGCGAGGGGGCCTCGATTTGGTTCAATACCGTGGTTCGCGGCGACGTCTTTCCCATCCGTATCGGGCGAAAAACCAATATCCAGGATAATTGCACCATTCATGTGACCTCGGGCACCCATGCCACGGTGATCGAGGATGAAGTCACCGTGGGGCATCGCGTCATCCTTCATGGGTGTTGGGTGAAAAAGCTCGCCTTGATTGGGATGGGATCGGTGATTTTAGACGGAGCGGAGATCGGCGAGGAGAGCTTGATTGGCGCCGGCTCCCTGGTAACTCCGGGAACCGTGATTCCGTCGCGGGTTTTGGCCATGGGATCTCCCTGCAAGGTCGTCCGTCAATTGGGCGACGAAGAAGTCGCCCGCTTTCGCGAATCCGCCGAGCACTACCATGACTTGGCGCGGCAATATCTCAAGTCGCAAATGGAATCCTGAATCCAAAAATATATCTGCACAGATTCACTTTAGGGCTTCCATTTTTTTCTCGGATTGAATAATCCCCAGCAACTCATTTTATTTCGGGCCGATTTTTTTCCATCGGTTAGAATTTTTTTTCGCAGGGAGACGGGCGTTTTTTCACCGCCCGTAAAACATGACGGATTTTTCTCTACGTATCCTAGGCGGGGGTGCAGCCGCTACGGGTGAAACGGACGAGACCCATCCTCGCTCTGTTTTGGGGCGGCCTATCGCGGGCCGCCGCTCCGATTCCGCCCATGCAGCGCTGCTCGCGCAAATCCTCGACAATCTTGCTTTCGCCAATCCCGAAGGCGGGCCCGCGGCTTCTCCCCTCCAATCCGCCTTGAGGGAGACCGGAGACTTGCGGCGAGCCATCGCCGCTTTGTCGGGTCCGCAGCGATCGCGTTTAAACGGCCACCTGCCTTCCGCCGCCTTGGAGGAGCTGATCTCTCTTTCCGCCGAAAGCGATACGGAGCTGTTCGCGGAGGCGCTTTATCAATGGGCGGGACGGCAAGAGCGGGAAGAACGAGTCGACGTCGCGGGAATGGTTTATGGAATGTTCGCCCAACGTCGAAGCGACGGCGGGGCGCTCGTTTCGGGCGCGCCGGAAGGTCTTCGAGCCTCCGCGGCTCGACGTTTGGATGCGATCCTGGGCCGCGGCGCCGTGGGGCCTAGGGCGGAGTTCCTGCTTCGGCGTTTCGCCCGCGAGGCCTCGAACCCCGTCATGATCGCCGGCATGGCGGCCGGAAGTTTCGTTTTCAGCACCGCCCGCACCGCTATTCTCTCGCGCATGCTCGCCGCGCCCGGCCGAGGAGTATTGGGAGCCCGAGCCTTGGCTGCGACGGGAGCTTACTTGATGGAGGTTCCGGCGTTTTGGGCGACGACCAAGGGCTTGAACGAAGCCTTGGCTCCGGGACAACAGGCTTGGGACCTGCGCACCAACCTCCGCGAATTGGCAGGTTTGGGCCTCACGCTTGGCGCCCTCAAGTTGACCGGCGCTGGCGCTTCCGCCTTGTCAGGACGCCTGGCCAGCTCCTCCAATCCCATGGCCTGGAGTGCGACGGAGCGCTTCGGTCACGGGGTGTTGCAACAAGGTAGCATGTTGGGCGGAATCATGCTGGGACATCGCCTGGAAGTCGCCGCGGGTCTCCGGCCCGAACTCCCCGGCGCGACCAACTTGGTGGATTCCCTTTCGATGCTTCTGCAATTTCATGTCGGCGGAAAGC
>JAIOPF010000029.1 GCA_021414045.1 Deltaproteobacteria bacterium
ACCAAGCACTTCTTCGATAACCGTTACGGCACCGGCCAATCCACGCTGGACGGAATTTTGCGGGCGACCAATCGCCTCTTCGCCGGCTCCACCTTCGTGGTCGCCGGTTACGGCTACTGCGGGCGGGGCTTGGCCGAGCGCGCCCGGGGCATGGGCGCCAAGGTCATCGTGACCGAAGTCGATCCGCTGCGCGCCCTGGAAGCCAACATGGACGGCTACCGCGTCCTCCCGATGGAGCAAGCCGCGGCGGAAGGCGATTTCTTCGTCACCGTCACCGGAAACAAGGGCGTCCTCCGCAAGGAGCATTTTGAGGTGATGAAGGACGGCGCCGTGGTCGCGAATAGCGGTCACTTCAACGTCGAGATTGACATCCCCGCCCTCGAAGAACTGTCCAAGGGAAAGCGCACCATCCGCGATTACGTCGACGAGTATTCCCTGCCCGGCAATCGCAAGGTCAACCTCTTGGGCGAAGGCCGCCTGATCAACCTAGCCAGCGCCGAAGGCCATCCCAGCCAGGTCATGGACATGAGCTTCGCCAACCAGGCCCTCTGCGCCGAATACATGGCCAAGAATCATAAGACCCTCGAAAAGCAGGTCTATGACGTTCCCCGCAACATCGACCAGGAGATCAGCCGCCTGAAGCTCAAGGCCATGGGCGTGAAGATCGACGTCCTGAGCCCCGAGCAAGAGCGCTACCTTGCCAGCTGGCAAGAGGGTACCTAAAACACCCCGGGTTCTTACCCAATATTCACCTTTACCTCCCACGAGAAAGCCCTCATAATTTAGGCGTCTCGTGGGAGTTTTTTTTGAGCCAATTGCAGCGCAAATTATTCGTCGCCTTCCTGATCTTGGGGATAGGCTTCTTGCATTTCTCCTGCCAGCTGTACCTGGTCGAGCACACCAAGCTGCATAACGTCTTCCTGACCCTGCTTTATATTCCGATCATCCTGGCCGCCTTTTGGTGGGGCCTGCGGGGGGGCGACATCGTTGGCTTGATTTGCGCGGCCATCGACACGGTCGAGCTTGTGCGCTGGTGGAATCCGGAAGACCCCAACCATTACAACCGCGTCGCGGAACCCATGATCTTCCTGTTTTTGGGCCTCTTGCTCGGCTTCCTTATCGACCGAGAACGCCGGGCGAAACAGGAGAAGCTGCTTGCGGAAGCCCGCGCCGAACAAGAGTTTCAAAAGGCCATCCAAGACCCCTTGACGCTGGCCTACAACCGTCGCCACCTCGACAAAACTCTCGAGGAATTCTGGTCCATGGCCCGAGAAGGAAGCGCCCCCTTCTCGCTCTTGATGATCGACTTGAACAACTTCAAGACGATCAACGACCGCTTCGGCCACCCCGTCGGCGACCGGGTCCTCGTATCGACGGTGCAAAACCTCTTCAACAACACCCGCAAAACGGACATGGCCTTCCGTTGCGGCGGGGACGAATTCATCCTCCTGCTGCCCATGACCCGCGGCGAATTCGCGCTCAGCCTTGCCTCTCGACTGAGAGAAGAGTTCGCCAAGCTCACCTTTCGCGGGGCGGATCGGGACAATTTCAAGGCGGATTTCAGCATCGGGGTGATCGAGTACCACCCCGAATTGGCCAGCCTCCAGGACATGCTGCAAAAATTGGACGACGCCTTGTACCGGGCGAAAAAAGAGGTGGGAAGAATCGCGTTGGCTGGGTAAAAGCTTCATTATGGCCCTCCATCCCCTTTGGTACCGTTGGCTATGCCTTCTCCCTTTTCTGTTCTACTCCTGGCTTTTGCTCGGCCTCCCCCAGAAGCCGCTCTCGGACTTTCTTCGGTTCAGCCTGAGCCTTGCACTAGGATCAGCGCTGCTCGTGTGCACGACGATCCTCTTCGGCAAAGGAACCCACCAGCTTCCTTCGGCATTGCTTTTAGGCTCCTCGGCCACCGCCCTCGGTTCTATCGTATTAGTATGGCAGGTTCCTTCCTGCCTTCGCGGACAGGGATGGAAACTTGAATGGTCCCCCTCGCTGATTCCTCTGTGGCTCATTGCGCTGAAATACCATTACGGCGCGGACGTGTTCGGTGCCGTCATGAGCTATGTCACCGGGCTCCCGGCTTACCTGGCCATCGACATCACCCAAAGCTTTGGCTGGTTCTTGACCATGCTCATGCTCTACGGATTTTGCCGGGAGGCAGGCTTGAATCGCGGTTTCAGCGGGATGGCGGCGCTATGGGTGATGCTGGGCGCGGGATGGGCTTACCTGTTACAACCTTGGTTGGCATCCCACACCCTCGACGCCAAGAATTTAATCTGGCCGCACAGCTACATCATCTTCTCTCGCCATCTCAATCCGGGAACCGTCTCGAACTTTTTCATGACGCCCTACAGCCTAGGGTTGCCATTGTTTTTCGCTTATTTGACGCTCTGGACCCGTTGGACCCGCAGCCGAGAGATGATCTATTTGGTCCTCGCGGCCTTCCTCTGCGGAGCCTTGGCCATCATTCAGGTGACTTTCTTCATTTCCCTGCTTTTTATCAGCGGAGTCCTGCTCGTGGTGGAGAAGGTTTGGGGACAAAAAAACTGGAAGACCCTCGCCATTCAGATCGGGGTTTTGACGGGAATCTCCGTGCCGCTGGCGCTGGCCTTGGGCGGTTTTCTCGCGTCCAGCCAGGGTTACTCGCCTCATTCCCTGATCTTCCATTGGCCGCCGGGTTACCTGAAAAACGCGACCTGGTGGGCGCGCATCCCGATAACTCCTTCTCAAGGCTTTCTCTGGTATTTGGCGACCTTCGGGTCCTTGGTCTTTCTTGCTCTCCCTTGTTTCTTTTTCGCGCTCCGCTCGGCATTGAAAAAAAGGAACTCGGTGCTCTGGTTCTTGACCTTGTACGCCGCCCAGTGCTTCGTCATTCCGCAATTCTTCCAATACCGACTCACCTTGGACATCATCAAATGGTTCACGGGTTTCCAAATCACGGCGGTCCTGGTGATCGTCTTTTTGTTCTCGGAATCCCGCAAAAAATTCCTACTGGCGATTTTTCTCGTCCCCCTCATGATGATGGATCTCGTGGCCCCGACGCGGTTTCTCTACGACTTGGCCTTTCTCTCCGCGAAGGATATGCCGGAAGACCACCGAAGATGGTGGTATAAGACGCCCCAACTGCGGCCGCCCAGCCCCGATTTGCAGCGCGTCCTCTCCCTCCTTCGCCAATATCCCTGGAGCGAAGTCGTATTCAGCCCCTACTTCACTGCGGCACCCATCGCATGGTACGGTGGGCAATCGGTTTCGGAGATCGATCCCAATACCGGATATTTCGGCGTGAAACCCGAGATCATGCAAGAACGCCGGGCCTTAACGGCCTCCTTGGCCAAAGAGTTCCAATGGGAGAGAATGGCCATGTCACCGATCCGATGGATCGCCTTCTCTTGCTCCGACTACGAGAAGACCTTCACCGATGTCTCCAAGGAATCCATCGCTCTCGCGGTGCAATCCGGACAAATGCAAGACCTGTCGTTCACGATGGGGCCCGCGTGTTGGAAGCTGTTTCACGCTAATTACCGGCGTTGAAGAAAAACCTCACTTAGTGAGCACGATGACGGAATTCCAGCAAAGATATCTAAAAGGCGGGAAAATTTTCAGGAAGAATTTGTCCATACCGTTCAAGAAGCGAAACATCTTTTCAAACTTGGGCGCGTCTTTGATGACCTTTTTCCAGTACCGTTCTTTGGTGGGGTCGGAGCGTTCGATCACGTAGAAATAGATGAAAATCAGCAAGGTGAAAAACCAAAACTCTTGGTGATGCCCTTCCTTGAAATAAGGGTACATCTCTTTCAAATCCTTAAATTTGAAGGGTCGCTCGTCGGGCGTGCGAACCGTCTTGGCGATATGGCGATAGACGTTGATGACCGGATTGTAGGAGAGAGGCTCGATGAATAAAGCCTTCCCTCCGGGCCTTAGCACCCGGGCGGCTTCGGCGACCGCCTTGTGAAAATCCACGTGATGGAGGACGACGATTCCGTAGACGACGTCGAAGGACTGCTCGGGATACTCGATTTTTTCAGCTGTCATCCGGTGGGCTTGAACTTGGACGCCGTACTTCTGGGCCACCCGGTGGACAACCTCGACCATGCCTGTGGAAATATCCGTCGCCACGGCTTCCGCGCCCTTGGTCGCAAAATAGACCGACCCCTCGCCGGCGCCGCATCCTAATTCGAGGACCTTCTTGCCGTGGAGATCACCCAATTGAGTCATGACATAGTGATTTTCCAGGGCACTGCAGGCCTCGAAGCTCTCCACCACGAGAATGTCTTCGAGATCCATCGATTTGGCCCATTCATCGTGAAAAGCCTCTTCGCTCTGTTGTCGGGTGGTGGCGGTTTTGGGGTTCGGCAAATCAGTCACGAGGCGATCCCTCCTGTTTCGGCGACAATATAGATGGGGCGCTGCTTCACCTCGTCGCTGATGCGCCCGATGTATTCTCCGATCACGCCAAGAGTCATCATCTGGATGCCTCCGAAGAAAATGATCGCCGTCATGGTGGAAGCCCAGCCGATGACCGGCTTGTCGGTGAAAAGCTTCATTGCGACGATGTAAAGGATGTAAAACAGCGATCCCCCGCTGATCCAAAAACCTAGATGCCCCGCGAACTGCAAAGGCACGTTGGAAAAAGAGGTGATCCCGTCCGTCGCGAGCTTGAACATTTTTCCCACGCTGTACTTGGTTTCTCCGGAATGCCGAGGATCCCGGATGTAACTAACGCCGGTCTGACGAAAGCCCAGCCAGCTGACCATGCCGCGGACGTAGCGATGTCGCTCGCGAAGTTTGTTGAATACCTCGATGGACCGGCGGCTCATCAAGCGAAAATCCCCGACATCGACCGGAATCGAAAACCCGGTCAAGAAACGGAGCAAGCGATAAAAAATCTTGGCGGTCAATTTCTTCAAAAAACCTTCGCCACGCCTTTGGCTTCGCACCGCATAGACGACGTCGAAGCCCTCCTCGAATTTCTTATAAAGCTCAGGAATCACCTCCGGAGGGTCTTGAAGGTCGGCGTCGATGATGACCACAGCGCGGCCCAAGGCAACGTCCAATCCGGCGGTGACCGCAACCTGGTGGCCGAAATTTCGGGAAAAGGATAGGTATTTCACGGAAGGATCCCTATCCCTCAGAGCACGAACTCTGGGCAGGGTTTCGTCTTGGCTTCCGTCATTGACGAAGATATATTCGACCGAGCCCAGGCCGGACAATGCGGCATGCAAGCGTTGGTAAAGTAAATCCACGTTGTCTTCCTCGTTGAAGACCGGAATCACCACCGAAAGAGCGGGAATGTTTTCGCTCAGCGCCATAATGGTTTGAAATTATAAGCTTAAAGTGCTCTCCCTCCCAAGGAAATTTCACTGGATCCTCTTTAGCCTGCTCCTGCTGCTGGGTGGCTATCTTCGCAGTTTCGCCTTTTTCATGCCCTCCAATGTGGGAGACCCCCCTTCTTATCAGGCGCTAGCCATGAAGATGAATTACGGCTTCATGCGAAACTACAACGTCTTCAACTACCGCATGGCCTCCGGAACGATTCCGGGGACCGTCGACTACGTCTGGGAGGAAAATCCTCAAAAATGGACTTCCATGCGAACCCGGGCCTCGAATCGACGGCCCCTAAACATGCAACCTCCACTGCTTCCCACCTTGATGTGGCTCTCCCACGGCCTATTCAAGCACGGCGGCCCCTACTCCTCGGTGGCCCAAAACCAAGGGAGTAAGGTGTTGGAACGTCGGCCCTGGGAGTTCTTCAGGGCCCAGGGCTACGCCATTGCCGTACCCTATCTCTTCTCCTTGCTAACCTTGGCTGCGGTCTACGCCTTTTGCTTGTATTTCTTCAGTTGGAAGGAGGGTCTGATCGCCGTCGCTCTATTGGCGGTTTCTCCTCTCGAATTAGCGGTGGGGGCCAAGCTTTATACGGACGGAATCGTCACGTCGCTGACTTTCACAAGTCTACTCTTCTTCTTGATTGCCCTCGAAAAAGAGGGGCGATCGGGCTTGCTCTGGGCCGCCCTCGCCGGACTGCTGCTAGGATTGGCGTTTCTCGCCAAGCTTCAAGCCATCTTATTCGCGGCGGGTTTTGTGATGGCCGGCCTTCTGAACCCCCGTCAAAAGGCCCCTTGGTATCGGCGGCTGGTCGATCCGCGATTGCTCG
>JAIOPF010000371.1 GCA_021414045.1 Deltaproteobacteria bacterium
ATTCCACGGATTTGTATCCGTATCTCAATTCGGTAATTCCCCCTGAAAAATTCGACAGGATTCTAGTCGATTTTAAGCGGCTCTATCAGAAAATGATGAGTAAAATTCATCTCTTGGATATCGGTTCCCAAATAAGTCCCGAACGGGAATTAGCTGCTTTACAATGATCCTGCCAGGTTACCTAGCTCGTGTTTTGCTTTTCGGGTTTTCAAAGTTAGTGGATTAAGCAACAATGCCAGTACTGATTTCCGATAACAATGAGAGGTTTTTTTAAGGAGGAATTTTATATGACAGATCCAGTAGGAGGAGCCGGGGGAGGACCTTCGGCGCCGGCCATGCCCAGCATGGGCGATATGAATAAGATGGTGGGTGACGCAGCCAAGCCATCCCAGCAACAAGCTCAGAAGCAATTAGAAGCTTCAACTAGTTCTCTGAACTCGGCGGCCCAGGCTACTTCGCCGAACGCCAGCGCGGCGGCAGATGCGGCTTCGGGACGTCCTGCGGCTCCGGCCCATCCTCCGGGTGGCGGCGGTGCGACCGCGGCGGCCAATGCCGATCCGAATGCTCCTCGAAGCTAAGAGGCATTCCGTCATTTCGACAAGAAAGCTTTAAAAGGCCCACGGCATCCGTGGGCCTTTTTTTCATTGCGGCTCCCGCGCGGTCTTTGTTAACCCCAAGCCGTGTCCGACATCCTCCAAAAATTCCTCGCCGGCGACCGTCTCGCTCTCTCGCGTCTGATCACCTTGGTTGAAAATCAAAGCGAAAAGCTTCCCGAGATCATGAGCGAGATCCACAAGCATTTAGGCAAGGCCTATTACATCGGCATCACCGGCCCGCCCGGTGCGGGCAAGTCCACCTTGGTCAACCGACTCATCGCGCAGGGCAGGGCCTTGGGCAAGAAAGTCGGCGTCATCGCCATCGATCCGAGTTCGCCTTTCTCCGGTGGCGCCCTCTTGGGCGACCGCATCCGCATGCAGGATCACGCCTCCGACGAAGGCGTCTTCATTCGCAGTTTGGGCAGCCGGGGTGCGCACGGTGGCGTTTCCCGCGCGACTCGCGACGTCGTCCGCTTAATGGACGCCTTCGGGATGGATTGGGTCTTGATCGAGACCGTCGGCGTCGGGCAGACCGAACTCGACATCATGGAGATCGCCCACACGACGGTGGTGGTTTTGACTCCCGAATCCGGCGACACGATCCAGACCATGAAGGCGGGCTTGCTCGAAGTGGCCGACGTCTTCGTGGTGAACAAGGCCGACCGCGAGGGCGCCGACAAAATTTTGCATGAATTGAAATCCATGCTCGAGATGAGCCATCCCCACGGCTGGGAAATTCCGGTGCTCAAGACCCAGGCTTTCCAAAATGTCGGGATAGCCGAGTTGGCCCAAACCCTCGAAGCCCATCGCGTCTATCTCAGCGGCTCGGCCAAGCTCCAAGACAAGCTCTTGGCCCTGCGGGACACCGAGCTAGAAGAGGCTCTGGAAGAAACTTATCGCCGACACCTGAAAGCCTGGATTTCCCAGGTCCCCCATGCGGAAAAATACCGCGAGAAGGTTCTTTCCGGGGAAATCAGTGCTTACGAGGGCGCCAGCCAAATATTTCCCCTCCTGCAAGGCCCCAAACGGCCGGCCTAACCGTATGATATCGTTATAAAATCAGTCGGAATACCCTCAGGAAAAAGAGGTTGACTTCATCCCAGACCCCGAGTATGCACGGCAACCCACGGTTTTTTCTCAGTTTTCACACCGTGAAATTTTGATTTTATTTGGGATCCGTAGCTCAGTTGGTTAGAGTACTTCCTTGACATGGAAGGGGTCACTGGTTCGAGTCCAGTCGGATCCACACTAAAATTAAGTGCCGAAGTGCTTAAGTGTCGGAGTGTTTAAGTTGGTGAATGAAAGTTGTTCATTTTCAAGATTTGACCTGCTGGAAGAAATCACGAGAATTGGTAAATCAGATTTACCAAATCACAAATGTTAAAGTTTTTTCTCAAGATTTCAGCTTAAAAGATCAACTACGAAGGGCCTCCGTTTCGGTGATGGCAAACATCGCCGAGGGTTTTGGGTCAACTTCAAGACCGGAGTTCCGCAGATTCTTGAGTATTTCAATTCGGTCGGCTTATGAAGTGCATTCGCATCTATTTGTAGCGTTAGATGTCGGATATTTAACAGAAAAGCAATTCAAGCAAACCGAGCACCTGGTTAATGATTGCATCAACCTTTGCAAAGGATTTGTACGCTACCTAAACAAAGTTTCAAAAAAAGAAACTTAGACACTCCGACACTTAAGCACGTCGGCACTTAAGCGTATTTTATGTTCGAAGAAGACCAAACCGAAAACTACAGTCCCTTAGAAAGACTAAGGCACTCCTCGGCCCACGTGATGGCCGACGCCGTGCAGACGCTCTTTCCGGGGACCAAGCTCGCGATAGGCCCCGCCATCGAGACCGGTTTCTACTACGACATGGACGTGCCGCGCACCCTCACGCAGGAAGACCTCGAGAAGATCGAGGCGGTGATGCAGCAGATCGTCGATCGCAACGAGCCTTTCGTCCGCGAAGAAGTGTCCAAGGCCGATGCCGTCGAGCTCTTCAAGAAGCGCGGTGAGGATTACAAGCTCGAGATCATCGCCGCCATTCCCGGCGACACCGTGACGCTGTTCAAGCATGGCAACTTCGTCGACCTCTGCCGCGGTCCCCACGTTGAGGCCACTGGCAAGATCGCCGCTTTTAAGCTGCTCTCCGTGGCCGGCGCCTACTGGCGCGGCGACGAGAAGAACAAGATGCTCCAGCGCATCTACGGCACCGCTTTTCCCGAGAAGCAGCAGCTCGAGGCCTATCTCACTCAATTGCGCGAAGCCGAGGCCCGCGATCATCGCAAGCTGGGCAAAGAATTGGATCTCTTTTCCATGATGGAAGACGAGGGCCCGGGCCTGATTCTCTGGCATCCCAAGGGCGCCCGCGTCCGCGGCACGATCGAGGATTTTTGGCGCGCCGAGCATCGCCGCGAGGGCTACGAACTCGTCTACACGCCGCACATGGCCAAGCTCGATCTCTGGAAGACCAGCGGTCACGTCGATTTCTATAAAGAAAACATGTTTTCGCCCATGGAAGTGGAAGGGCAGGATTACGAAATCAAGCCCATGAATTGCCCCTTCCACATCCGTATCTACAACAGCCGGATGCACAGCTATCGCGAATTGCCGGTGCGCTTGGGCGAATTGGGCACGGTTTACCGCTTTGAGCGTTCGGGCGTCTTGCACGGCCTGCTTCGCGTCCGCGGTTTCACTCAGGACGACGCCCATATCTTCTGCCGTCCCGACCAGCTGCAACTCGAGGTCGAGCAGGTGCTCAAGATGACCATGCGGTTCTTGGGGACTTTCGGCTTCAAAGAATTCGAGCTTTTCCTCTCGACCCGCCCTGAAAAGTCGGTGGGCAGCGATGAAAATTGGGAATTGGCCACCAAGGCCCTGCGCGGAGCCCTCGAGGCCCAAGGTCTGGCCTTTAAGGTTGACCCGGGTGAAGGGGTGTTTTACGGTCCCAAGATTGATTTGAAAATTAAAGATACCATCGGTCGCATGTGGCAATGCTCGACGGTGCAGGTCGATTTCAACAATCCGGAGCGTTTTAACATCCATTACGTCGCTGAAGACGGCAGCCGGCAGCGCCCCATCATGGTGCACCGTGCTTTGATGGGCTCCCTCGAGCGCTTCTTCGGGATCTTGATCGAGCATTTCGCGGGAGCCTTTCCGATTTGGCTGGCGCCCGTTCAGGCGATTTTTTTGCCCATCACCGACCAGCAGAACGACTACGTCGCCGGTCTCGTGACGGCGCTCAAAGAAAAGGGCATTCGCGCGGAAGCCGATTATCGCAAGGAAAAGATCGGGCACAAGATCCGCGAGGCCCAATTGGCGAAGATTCCCCACATGGTCGTCGTGGGCGGAAAAGAACAGGCCGCGGGACAGGTCAGCCTGCGCAGCCGCCGCGAGGGCGACAAGGGCGTCATGTCTTTTGACGATTATTTGAAGTATCTCCAAGCGGAGATAGAAACCAGAATGTAGTTTTAGACGGAGGTTACTTTTATTAGCAAAGAAGTTCGCGTCAACCGACGTATCCGCTCCTCTGAGGTGCGGTTGATCGATGCCGATGGCAAGCAACTCGGAGTTTTCATCACCACCAAGGCGATAGAACTGGCCGAGAACCAGGGCTTGGATCTGGTCGAAATTTCACCCAGCGCCGTCCCTCCCGTATGCAAGATCATGGATTACGGGAAGTACAAGTATGAGCTGACCAAGAAGCAGAAAGAGTCTCGGAAGCACCAGGTAGTGGTGTTGGTGAAAGAAGTGAAATTTCGGCCCGTAACGGAAGATCACGATCTTAACTTCAATGTTAAGAACATTGATCGCTTCATCGACGAAGGACACAAGGTCAAGGCGACCGTCGTGTTCCGTGGCCGCGAAATGAGCTACCGCGAGGGTGGACATAAGGTCATGAAGACGATTTTGGAAATGCTGAAGGATAAAGTCATTGTCGAAGTTCCGCCGAAGATGGAAGGCCGCCAAATGGCGATGATCTTGATGGCGGCGAAGGCGGCCCCGAAGAAGGCCGAAGCCTCCAAGCCGAAGAGCGCTCCCAAGGAACCGAAGGAACCCAAAGAACCGTCGAAGGAATTGCCGAAAGAGCCGGCGAAAGCACCCACAGAATAGGAATAAATTATGCCGAAACTGAAATCGAAACGTGGAGCCAAGAAGCGATTTAAAGTCACAGCGACGGGCAAGGTGATGGCCGGCCAGATGAACAAGCGCCATATCCTCACCGGCAAGCCCAAGAAGCGGAAGCGCCAATTGCGGGGGACCCGCGTCGTCAATAAAGTCGAGCAGAAGCGTCTGCGCATCGCCTTGCTGGCTTAGTTCATCGTTCGAATCCGGATTTTTTTAGGAGTACCTTATGCCAAGAGTCAAACGGGGTTTTAAAGCCCGTCGTCGCCGTAATAAAGTTCTGAAAGCCGCCAAAGGCTATCGCGGAGGGCATTCCAAGCTCTTCCGAACCGCCCAAGAGTCGGTCGACAAGGGACTAACCTATGCCTATGCCGGGCGTCGCATCAAGAAGCGCGATTTTCGCAGCCTCTGGATCCAACGCATCGGAGCCGCCGCGGAAGCCCTCGGGATTTCCTACAGCAAGCTGATGGGCGGATTGAAAAAGGCGAAGATCGCCCTCGACCGCAAGGTCTTGGCCTTTTTGGCGAGCGAGGATCCCTCGGCTTTCGCCAAGGTGGTCGAGGCCGCGAAGAAGGTCTAGTGCGGTTAGCGTGAAGAGCGAGAGAAGGGGCTCCCGCCCAACGGGAGCGCCGGTTCCTCGCGAGGTGCGAACGGCGTTTCATGAAAGATTCCCTCCTACAAAGTTTGGAGCGTCTTCGGGCGGAGTTTTCCGGCCAACTCGCTGATGCCTCAGATGAGGCCAAACTGCTCGAGGTCAAAACCGAGTACCTAGGAAAAAAGGGCCGGCTGACCGAAGTGCTGAAGGAGATGGGACGGCTTAGTTCCGAAGACCGGCCGACGGTAGGCGCCAAGGCCAACGAGGTCAAAGAGTTCATCGATGCCCAGATCAAGGCGGCTCTCGAGAAGAGCAAGTCCGCCGCTATCGAGTCCGAGCTCGCCAAGGATGTCTTCGACATCACTCTCCCCGGACGTCCCGAAGTTCTGGGCCACCTGCATCCCGTTACCCAAATCCTGAATTTATCCCGCGACCTCTTCGAGCGTCTCGGCTTCGCGACCCACACGGGTCCCGAGATCGAAGACGATTACCATAGCTTCGAGGCGCTCAATATTCCCGCCAACCATCCGGCCCGCGACCTGCAGGATACCTTTTACCTGAAGGGAAAGAATTGGCTGCTGCGCCCGCATACCTCGACGGTGCAGATCCGGGTGATGGAGAAGCAGAAGCCTCCGTTGCGCATGATCGCGCCGGGGACGGTCTATCGCAGCGATTCCGACGTCACGCACACGCCGATGTTCCACCAGATCGAGGGACTTTGGGTCGACGAGGGCGTCACCTTCGCGGACTTGAAGGGCGTGCTCTCGCTCTTCGTGCAAGGCCTCTTCGGCGAATCGGTCGAGGTGCGTTTTCGTCCCAGCTTTTTTCCCTTCACCGAGCCCAGCGCCGAGCTCGACATGAGCTGCTTTTCCTGCAAGCGCCAAGGCTGCAATCTCTGCAAGGGCACCGGTTGGATCGAAGTCCTCGGCTGCGGGATGGTCGATCCCGAAGTCTTTAAGTTCGTCGGTTACGACGCCGAGAAAGTCCAGGGCTTCGCCTTCGGGATAGGGATGGAGCGTCTCGCGATGCTCAAATTTGGTATTACCGACCTGCGCTTGTTTTTCGAGAACGACATCAGATTTTTGAAACAGTTTTAACGGACTCTCATGAAAGCTTCCTTAAATTGGATACGGGAATTCGTCGACGTGAAGGCCTCTCCCCAGGAGATCGCCGACCGCCTGACTTTGGCCGGCCTCGAAATCGAGGGAATGGTCGAGCAGGGGAAGGGGCTCGACAAGGTAGTCACGGGCACCTTGCTCAAGGTCGACAAGCATCCCCAAGCCGACCGACTCACCTACTGCGAAGTGCAAAGCGGCGGGCAAATCCATTACATCGTCTGCGGCGCGAAGAATCACAAGATCGGCGACAAGGTGGCCTTGGCGCTTCCAGGGGCCAAGCTTCCCAACGGGATGGAGATCCAAGAGACCGTCATCCGCAAGGTCAAGTCCGGCGGCATGCTATGTTCCGAAAAGGAACTGGGTTTCGCGGCGGAGAGCGAAGGGATCTTGATCTTGCCGCCTGAGACGCCGGAAGGCGTGCCGCTGTCAGAGGCTTTATTGCTCGATGATACGATTTTAGAGGTGAACGTCACCCCCAATCGCGGAGACTGCCTCTCGATGAAGGGCTTGGCGCGGGAAGTGGCCGCGGCCTTTGGAGTGCCTTTCGTCGAGGTTCCACGGGTACCGACAGCATCGAAGGATTTTTCCATCGAGGGTAGGGTGAGGGTTCAGCTTCAGTCTCCCGATCTCTGCCCGCGTTATTCTTGCCGTCTCCTGCGCGGCGTTAAAGTCGCGCCGTCGCCGCGGAAGGTCCAGCGACGTCTCGAGTCCTGCGGCATTCGAGCCATCAACAACGTCGTCGACGCGACCAACTACGTCATGCTCGAGACGGGACAGCCTCTGCATGCCTTCGACCTCTCGCAAATCCGCCAAGGCCAAGTGTTGATTCGCCGCGCGAAGTCCGGCGAGACCCTGCTCATGCTCGACGGAAAAGAGCGTCCTCTGCAA
>JAIOPF010000372.1 GCA_021414045.1 Deltaproteobacteria bacterium
GCCAAGCCCCGCGAGTCAAGGACGGCCCAGCCGGTGAAACCAAGGATGCTGAGCGCCATGGCGATCACCGCGATCTTCACCATCTTGACTTCTCGGCCCTCGATTTTTTTGCCTAGGTATTCCGGTGTGCGCCCGACCATGAGACCAGCGATGAAGATTGTCAGAATGACGAACATCATCATGCCGTATAGACCGGCTCCGACGCCGCCGAAGACGATTTCACCCAAGAAAATGTTGATCAGGGGAATCATGCCGCCGATGGGCGTGAAACTGTCGTGCATCGAGTTGACCGCGCCGCAAGAGGCGTCCGTCGTGATCGTGGCGAAGAGGGAGGAGTTGAAAATACCGAACCGGATCTCCTTGCCTTCCCAATTCGTGGCGGAATGAAGCCCCGCCGAGATGAAGTTAGGATTTCCCGCGTACTCCGCGCGGGCGCAAATCAGGACGCCGGCGACGAAGAGGATGGCCATGGTCGCCCAAATTGCCCAACCGTGCTTGGAGCTGCCGACCTTCCGACCCAAGAGATAAGTGAGGGCGCTGGGAATCAAGAAAATCGAGAGCATCTGCGCGAAATTCGAGAGGGCCGTCGGGTTTTCGAAGGGGTGGGCGGCGTTTGCGTTGAAGAAACCGCCTCCGTTGGTTCCCAGCATCTTGATCGCGATCTGAGAGGCGGCCGGTCCCTGGGCGAGGATTTGTTTCGCTCCCTCGAGGGTTGTGACTTCATGATAGGGAAGGAAGTTTTGGATGATGCCCTGGGAGAGCAGGAAGACCGCAAAAATAAGGCTGAAGGGAAGGAGGAGGTAAAGGCTTCCCCTAACCAGATCCGCCCAAAAATTTCCGATGCCCTTGCTCTGCTTCGGGGAAATTCCTCGGATCAGAGCAACGGCCACCGCTAGCCCGACGGCCGCGGAGACGAAGTTTTGAAAAGTGAGGGCCACCATTTGCGAGAGGTAACTCATGGTCCCTTCGCCGCCGTAGGCTTGCCAATTGGTATTGGTGAGGAAGCTGGTCGCCGTATTCAAGCTGAGGTGCCAAACGGGATGGTCAAGGCCTTGGGGATTGAGTGGCATTTCTTTCTGAGCCAACAACAGCACGAAGGTCAGAAGAAAAGCGACTAAACTGAAGATCAGGATACTGACCGTATATTGCCACCAATTTTGCTCTTCCTTGGGATCGATGCCGGAAATTCGGTAGATCGAGCGCTCGATTCCGCCGAATACGGGATGCAGCCAAGTTCTTTCCCCGGAAAAGATCTTATCCAAATAGATGCCGAGGGGTTTTGCGGTGGCCGCGATGATGCCGATGAAGAGGGCTAGTTGCAGGTAATCCCTTGTGGACATGACGAGGACCTCCGCTTAAAACTTTTCGGGGAAAAGAAGGGTGATAAATAAATAGATTAGGACGAGCGTGGACACGAATAGCAAACCGATGTCGTACATAAAGAATTCTCCCTTATCGTTGCATCGAAGGGTTTTGCAAAGGACGGGCCAGTTAGGGCTCGTTTTGAAAGGCCTTGGTTTTTAGGATCTTCCGTCGTTGAGGTTCTTTGCTTTTTGGAGTGTCGTCTTGCAAAATGAAGCCCTGCCTTACATCTTTAACGGCAAGGATTTGGATTTAAAATCGAGAGGAGAGATACTTCCCGTACTTGGCATCTTCCTTGCTGAAGGTTTGGAGAGATATCGAGAATGAGGTATATTTTCTTTAAATCAACATTAATAGCAAGCTTGCTCCTTTCATTTTGTAAGAAAGGATTTCATTTTTGAAATCCTGGCATCCTTGGAATCACCATGACTCGTTTTGAAGAACTCCTGGAACGCCGCAATAAAGGCTCGATGAAAGTTTACCTGGGCTATGCTGCCGGGGTCGGTAAGACCTACGCCATGCTCCAGGAAGCGCATCGCTTGAAAGCCAGCGGCATCGACGTCGTCATCGGTTACCTCGAACCTCATGGTCGGGTAGAAACCGAGGTTCTCGCGAACGGCTTGGAGTCCCTGCCCACGAAGAAGATTGCCCTTGGCGGCCGGGAGTACCCGGAATTGGATGTGCTGGCTGTGCTTTCCCGCAAGCCTCAAGTGGTCTTGATCGACGAGCTCGCTCATACCAATGCGCCCGGTTCGAAGAACGAAAAGCGCTACCAAGACGTCGCCGAAATTCTGGATCACCAAATCAGCGTGATCACGACTTTGAATGTCCAGCACCTGGAATCGATCGCCGAAAAAATCGAATCGGTGACGAAGGCGCCGATTCGCGAGCGCCTGCCGGATTCCATCCTCCAGCGGGCCGACCAGGTGGTGAACGTCGATCTGACCACCGAAGAGCTCCGTGAAAGGCTGCGCCGAGGCAAGATTTACGACCCCCAGGCCGCGGAGCGTGCGATGGTGAACTTCTTCACGCATCGTAACCTCTCCGTGCTCCGCGAAATCGCCCTGCGGGAGACGGCCGGGGATCAGGTCCGCAAGATCCGAGAGCAGCAATTGCTCGAGCCTGGGGAATCCGCCCTGGCCCAAGAGGCCGTTATGGTCGCCCTCAGCTCCAATCCCAGCAATGCGGAGATGCTGATACGCAAGGGCGCCCGATTCGCCTCTCAGTTGTCGTCCAAGTGTTACGTCGTTTACGTGCAGAACAGCAAGGAGGCACCCACGCGCATCGACGCTGGGCTCCAGCGGGAACTGCAAAACAATCTCAAGCTGGCCCAGACGCTTGGCGTGGAAGTGGTGACCCTGCAAGGCGACAACGTCGCCGAGACTTTGGTGAATTTTGCCCAAGAGAACGGCATCTACCACGCCATTTTCGGGAAATCGCGGCTTTCTCCCTTCCAAGAGAGGATTCGGGGCTCGCGTGTTTCCTCCCCTGCGCCGGCGAATTTTTCGTGGCTTCTTCGCCGTGATCGCCGTGAACCTGATATTGGGAAGCTTCCTGATCTCGGCCGTTTTTTTCGCCAGCGGACTGACTCCCAAGCTGATCCGGGTCAACTATGATTCCATCTCCGCCGCGAATCAAATGCGGGAGGCTTGGTGGGCCTTGCATCACCCCGAGGATTATTCGGGGATAGCTTTGCAGGAAAGGGAAGAGGATTTCGAGAAGTCCCTCGAATTCGAGGAAGGCAATATCACCGAACCTGGCGAGAAATTCGCGTCAATCCAAATTCGCAAGCTGTGGGAGTCCTTTCAGCAGGATCCCGAAAACGTCCGGCAGGCGCGCTTCACCGAGATGCTGGGTTATCTCGACACATTGGTGCAATTGAACGAGAAGGGCATGTTCTCTTTGGCCTCCGAGAGCCGTAAGGTCAGCCGCCGAATTTTCTTCGGCGCCATGGCTTTTATCTTCGGCACGATTTTTTTGAGCGCCTTGCTCTCCGACCGGTTGGCCAATAGGCTGGCCACGCCGATCAAAAACGTCGCGGAGGTGTTGCGCAGCAAGCCGACTTTGGGAAGCAAGCTCAGGCTTCCGGAACCGACGACGCTGGAGCTTTCGATTCTCAACCGCGAATTGAAGGAATTGTGGGTGCAACTCGGCGATCTGGACAAGCTCAACCTGAAACAATTGGTGACGCAGCGCAATCAGCTGCAATCGGTCCTGTCTTCGGTGGAAGACGGAATCTTGGTCCTCAACCAAGAAGGTCGCGTCGTGCTCTGTAACGAAGGCATGGCGAGAATCGTGGGGCTTGAGGTCGAAGACCTGCTTCAACAATCATGGCGAGACCTTCCCACGATGTCCTCTAATTACATTAAGTTGCGCGGTTTCCTAACCCCGGAATTGAAGTCGAACAACTCCATCGAGCTCGATATCGAAGGTATCAAATTCGTGATGGCGGCCCGTTTTCGGGAGATCATGGGCGAGAACGAAGTGTCGAAGATAGGATCCTTGTTCCTGTTGCACGACATCACTCAAAAGATGGGAAAACAGCGCCTGAAAGAGGAGTTCATCAGCGTCCTTTCCCATGAACTGAAGACGCCGCTGCAATCCCTCAGCACCGCCAGCGAAATGTTGGAAAAAAAGAAGGGATCGATGGACGGCTCCACCGCCATTTTAGTGGAAACCATCCACGAGGACGTCTCGCGGATCCGCGCCATCGCCAACGATTTCATGCAAGTTGGGCAGAGCGAATTACACAGCCTGAAGCTTCACCTGCGGCGATTGCCGCTGAATCGGCTCTTGGAAGATTGGGTAAAGCCATTTAAGGTTCTTGCCAAGGACCGGGAAATTGAAGTGGAATATATCCAAGAAGGAAGCGGAGAGGTTTGGGCGATGATCGATGAAGTTAAGTTTCCTTGGGTCGTCTCCAACTTGCTATCCAATGCCTTGCGCGTTTCCGAGCCCAAGCACCGCGTGATATTGAGGCTGAGGACTCGGGACGGCTCGATCCTCATTGAGGTCGAGGACCAAGGCCCCGGAATTTCCGCGGAGGTCGAGGCGAATATGTTCGAGCCTTTCTTCCAGGGTGGAAAACAGCAAGGCAATCCTTTGGCCGGTTTCCTCGGGATCGGATTGACGATCGCCAAAGAGCTCGTCGAAGCCCACGGGGGAAAAATCGAGTATGCCACGGAAACCGGGAAGGGATCGACCTTCCGTATTCTGTTGCCGGCGGCCTGAAGGCCCGAGAAATCTTTTTTATGAACCAAGAATTCTCCGCATTGCGCGTTCTGTTAGTCGACGATGACGCGAATATCCGACGCACACTGGGCATTTTCCTGGAAAGCCTGGGTCACACCGTCTATCAAGCCGCTTCGGTTC
>JAIOPF010000052.1 GCA_021414045.1 Deltaproteobacteria bacterium
GTCGAGGTTGCCGACTGGGAAGGCGCCAAGAAAGTGATGGAGTCGATGCAGGCGCAGGAAGGGCTGAAGATTTCCGAGCCCTTGCAGATCGCTGCCGACCAAAAAACCGCCCTAGCCAAGGTGATGGTCAACGGCAAGGGACCGATCACGCTGGAGTTTAGTTTGGCAAGCAAGGCCGAGGTGCGCGCGGACCGGGAAGGACGTATTCGCGCCGACATTCGAGTCGATTACGAGACCATGGCGATGTTGAACTCCGATATCCATGAAATGAAACGGAATCTTGCGGATTCGAAATCGGAAACCGATCCCAAAAGGATCGAGGAAATGAAAAAGAAGGGGGGATATGTCGAGCCCGCCAAGGTTGCGGAGTACGAAAGCAAGATCGCGGAGTATGAAAGGATATTTGCGGAGGCCAAACAAGTCTTCGAAGCTACTCTCAAGGCGCAGCGGCGTACCGCCGGGGGAATTCCCTATTCCGAGGCGACCACCGCCCAAATCGGTACCAATAACATGCCGGAAGGCGCGGGCGTGGCGGGCTTCAAGCCGATCAGCGAGATCGAAGCGAAGACAAATAAGATCGCGCAGGCGAAGCCATCCGCGGAACGGCTCGAACGCTATATCAAATACCTAGTTGAAAAGAAAAAGATGAGCCGGGCCGATGCCGAGGTTGTGGCGAAAGTTTGGTCGGAACAGGTGATCGCGGACGCCCGCGCTTACCAAGCGGGGCGAACCCATATCTACGATACCAGTTTGCCGGCCAAACCCGAGACCGCCCACATGGATCCCGCGACGGTGGATCACCACGGCCGCTTCGCCAACCCCAAAAATTCCACCGAGCAGCTGATCGGCAAGATGGAGGCCTCGCTGGAGGTGGTGAAGGGCGATACCGAGGCCTTGGACGGCGCTGCGAAGGATGTCGGAGCCGTGGATGCGGCCCGTCGTGGTCTGCGGGAAGCGGGCGTCCAAAAGCCCACCGAAAAACAGGTGATCGAGATCGCGGCGGCCCTTCGCGAGCTCAATCTCAAGGAAGTGACCACCGATAATCTCGCCGATGGAGGCTGGTCGGTATGGATCGCCAAGAATCAGGCGCGGATCCTCGCGGATCCCGCGCTGCGCAAGCGTGTCGAGGCCGCGACGCACTTCGAGGATTTCACCGCCTTTGGCACCGAATACAATCCGAAAGATCCCGCGGTGCGGCTACAGGCCGCGCTCTTCCAAGAGTACGGGAAAATCCTCAAGGACAACGGAATCATCGGCAGCGACCGCTTCACGCCTGCTCAGGCGCCCAAGGTCATGGGCGAGGCGCTCAATGCCATCGACAAGATGGTATTCAATCCCAACCTTCAGGAGGCCTCCGCCGCGGAGTTTTTTGAAAAAATCGAGGCTGGCAAGAAGGTCGCTTCCGAAAAGGGTTTGATTCCCGATGCCTCTGTTCACTCCGGAGACACCAACCTCAGCTTCTTCGATCTGACCAAGCTCGGCGAGTTTACCGTCTTTCAGCAATGGCTTGCCCTGCCGCGGGTGGCGCCTTCCGGCAAGCCCGATACCATTCAAGTCTCGGTGGTGCCGATGAAACCTTTGGAAGCGACCGTGGATGGAAAGATCCTCAAGGCGGATCGCAAGTTGCAGATCGTCGCGATTCCCAACGGACGGGAATTGCCTTCGAAGAAGGGGCTTCTGACGGTTCTCGAAACGATGAACCGCGCCGAGGTCGCCAAGGCCGAGGCCCTGGGTTTGACGCCCAAGGAAGGCGAGTCTCCCAAGCAGGGACAACTGCCGCGAGATCATTTTTCCACTCTGTGGTTTGGCAAAGACAACGTCATTCTTCCCAATCCCGCGAAAGGCGGTTCGCTGCTCACCACCTCCGAGGTTTCCGGCCTTCTGACCGGAAAATCGGAAGGCGCCGCGCATATCCGGCTATTTCGAGCCTCCACGGTGCGAAAATTCTTGGAACGCGCTACGCCGGACGAGATTGCTTCCCTCACCGACAGCCATCCTCAGATGATCGACCGCATCGCCGGTTTTAAATTTCATTTCGACGGAAAAACTTACAGCGGTCTCGAACTCCTGGCGATGGACAACCCCTATCCCGCGGTGGAGGTGTTCAGCGGAAAATCGGGTTATCCCGAAATGGAGAAACGCCTGTTGGGGGCCTTGGCCCTTCGCGAACTTCGTCAACCGAAGCATTCCGCCGAAGGACTGGAGTTTTTGGCTAAGGTTGGGATCGATCCCAAAGC
>JAIOPF010000385.1 GCA_021414045.1 Deltaproteobacteria bacterium
CGTGCTCAACGTCTACAGCAGCGCGCCGATCTGGAAGACCTATTTCGAATGCCTGGGAATCTTGCCCAACAACGTCGTCTTCTCGGACTTCACTTCCGAAGAGATGTGGTCCGAGGGCGGCAAGTACGGATCCATCGATCCCTGCTACCCGTCGAAAGTCTCTCAGGCCCACATCCATAATTTGCTCTTCCACAAGCACAAGCCCGAGAAGCCGCTGAACTACATCTTCTTCCCGATTCTGACGCACATTCCCTCGGGCCTGAAGAACGTCGTCGACAATGCCTGCTGCCCCATCGTCGCGGGAGCGCCCGAGGTCATGAAAGCGGCCTTCACGAAGGAAAACAATTTCTTCGCCGAGCGCGGCATTACCTACCTCGATCCCGCGATGACGATGAACGAGCCCACCCTCTTCAAGAAGCAGATGTTCAACGCCTTCGCCGAAGTGTTGGGCATCACCGAGGACGAGAACGATTGGGCCGTTGACCAGGGCTGGAAGGCCTTGAACAATCTCGACGCCAATTTGCAGGCCAAGGGCCGGCAGATCCTCGACGACGCCATCGAGAAGAACCGCATGGTCCTCCTGCTGCTTGGACGCCCCTATCACGTCGATCCGGGGCTGAACCACAGCGTCCTCGATGAGTTCCAAGTGCTAGGCTACCCGGTGCTTTCGATGCGTTCCTTGCCCCGGGATCCGGAATACCTGGCCCAGCTTTTCAAGAAAGACCTCGAATCGGGCGCCATCGACTCGCCCATGGACATCACCGACGTCTGGCCCGAGAACTACAGCGCCAACAGCGCCCAAAAAGTCTGGGCGGCCAAGTTCGCGGCGCGGCATCCCAACATCGCCGTGTTGGACCTCTCCAGCTTTAAATGCGGCCACGACGCGCCGACTTACGGCATCATCGACAAGATCATCTCGACCAGCGGCACGCCGTATTCCGCGCTGCATGACATCGACGCCAACAAGCCTGGCGGCTCGATCAAGATCCGCGTCAAGACCTATGCCCACTCGCTTTCGCTGCGCGAGGAGGCCTTGCAAGATCACATGAAGAAAAAAGAAGAGTTAAAGCGCCGTCTCGAGGAGAAGCGCGCCCAATTAATCCAAGCCCAAAACGGAAACGCCCCAGAGGAGGCTGAATATGCAGAAGCCGTCTAATTTTATTTCGTCGGACCATGTCCAGACGCCCATCTCCGCCATCGAGGCCGAGCTGGAGCGTTTCGAAGAGGAAGAGCGCCAACGCCTCGGCATCGGAGCCGAACCCAAGCAAAACCAATGGAAGGACAACGTTAACCGCGCCTTCTTCGCCGACCAGCGCGCCCACACGACGGTCTTGGTCTCCGGCCTCACGATGGCTCATGACCTTTTCGTCCAAGCGGGTCTCGCGGGCTTGGGCTACTCGATTCGAGCTTTGGATTGCCCGGACAACGAAGCTCTGCAGTTCGGCAAAGAGTACGGCAACCGCGGCCAATGCAATCCGACCTACTTCACCGTCGGGAACTTGGTGAAGACCTTGGTTCACATGCGCGACAAGCAGGGCATGTCCACCGAGGATATCATCAGCAAGCACGTCTTCCTCACCGCTGGAGGCTGCGGCCCCTGCCGTTTCGGGATGTACGTTACCGAATACCGCAAGGCCCTGACCGACGCCGGTTTCGAAGGCTTCCGCGTCATGCTCTTCGAGCCCAACGGCGGCATGCAACAGGCCACTGGCGCCGAAGTGGGACTCAAGATGGACAAGGATTTCTTCCTGACCTTGGCCAAGGCCATCTTCGTCGGCGATGCGCTGAATGCCATCAGCTACCGCATTCGTCCTTACGAAGTGGAGAAGGGCAGCACCGACCGCGCCATCGAACAAAGCCGCGAGATCATCATGAAGGCCCTCGGCAAGCGCAAAGGCCTGCTGCGTTCCTTGCTGAAGTGCAAAAAGATCCTTGCGGCCGTGAAAGTCGACCGCACCATGGTGAAGCCCAAGGTCAGCATCATCGGCGAATTCTGGGCCATGACGACGGAAGGCGAGGGCAACTACCGCCTGCAGCGTTTCCTCGAGGAAGAGGGCGCGGAAGTCGACATTCAACTGATTGCCGGATGGATCCTTTACAACGTCTGGCAGTCGCGGGTGGATACCCGCAGCCGCATGGTCCTCAAGCACGCCGACACCGAGGCCCGAAAAGGCCTTAAGACCACGCAGATCGCGAAGAAGTTCCTCACCCTTTGGGTGGCGGAAAAAGCGGTTCGCGCGACCTTCAAGACCTTTGCTTTCTGCCTCGGCTTGAAGAACTACAAATTGCCCGACATGGAAGAGAATGCCCGCGTTGCGGCCGACCATTACAACACCGAGCTTCGTGGCGGCGAAGGCCACATGGAAGTCGGCAAGCTGATCCAAAACGTGATCCACAAGAAGGCCCACATGACCATCTCGGTGAAGCCCTTCGGTTGCATGCCCAGCAGCGGCGTTTCCGACGGCGTCCAGAGCGTCATCACCGAGCGCTATCCCGAGGCGATCTTCCTCCCCATCGAGACCACCGGCGACGGCGCGGTCAACGTCTACAGCCGCATCCAGATGATGCTGTTCAAGGCCAAGCGGGCGGCGGAAGATGAGTACGAAACTCTGCTCAAAACCAAGCATCTTTCCAAGGAAAAGCTGAAAGAGAAGCTGGCGAAGCGCTCGAAATTCCTCAAAGCCACCTATTATAGCCCCCACGTCGTGGCGGGGACGGCGGCGAATCTCCTCGTGGAAGTCGCTTAATAGCGGCTTTCCGTGCGGGACGAATTTTACGGCCCCCTGCGTCATGCGCAGGGGGCCTTTTTGCTGTTTCAACCCGGCGAAAAGGGGTTTATAAATAGGGCATCCCGTGTTTGACCTTCCTTCATGAAAAAGGATCCAACGTGAAGCGCCGAAGCCGAATTCATCATTATTTCGAAGAAAACTTTCGCTATCATAATCCTCCCAACCGAGCGGGAAGTGGCCCCAACATCGCTGGCCTCCGTCCGGAAGACTTCATTGCCGAACCGATTTCGCGCGCCGAGGCGGCCGCCGATTTGGCTCGTGCCGGGGCGGATAAATTCGGGAACGTGCACGAGGGCTTGCAACTCATCGTCCGCGATAGTCGCGGTGGTTTTTGGCGGCTTACCATCCAAGGCAACGAAGGGGCGCCAAGTGCCATGGGCGCCGAGGACCATTGGGTGGATCCAAGGGTCGCTTCGGAAGCGAGGGCTCAAGCCTCCGAATCCAATCCGAACGCCTCCCATGCCACCGACGCTTCCGCGGCTTTGTGGGTTCGCATTCCAGAAGGACAGCCTGGCCAAGATGTCATGCGCTCAGTGGCTCGGCTGCTTTCGCCCACCGGCTCGCTCTCGCAAGACGGGTTGCACGCCCTGCTCAATAGCCCCCAGTTTCAAGCGCTATTCCAAGGTGGGCAACTGACCCATGGAGCGGCGCAAATGTTCTCAACCCGACAGCTCGTCGGCATCTTGATTCCGCCTAGCTTGCTCGCGGCGCACCCTGAGGCTGCAAAGTCTCTGTTGATCGCTCAAGGGTTGCCGCCGGGTTTGATCAATAACATTCCTGACCGGGCGATTTCTGGGGCACTGCAGGCCTTGTTGCAGACCAGTGTCGGCGCCGCGGACAATCCTTTGCATTTTCTTCAGACGGTCGCGAGTGCCCTGACCCTGGCCGGAATTCCGGTCCAGGAAACGCAAAATCTGCTCATGAACCTCCTTCAAGCCGCCAAGCAGCAGGGGATCGCCGGCGGCATGACCGCGGATCAGCTTCAAAACTTGACCGGAAAGATGATGGCCGGCAATAATCCTCAGTTGCTCGGGCTCAATCAAATGGTTCAGCAGAATTTCGGGCAGGGTCTGACCCAGATTTTCAGCGCCTTCATCCGGGTGTTCATGGGCGGCGCGATGATGCAGAGCCAACAGCAGATGTGGCCGCAAGCTGCTCCCAACGAGCGGATGCTGGCCGAGCTGGGCAGCCTCTTCGGTGCCTTCTCCGGGAAGGACGTCAATAAAAAGCCGGAACAGCGCAAAGGCAAGAAGCAGGGGCGCAAAGAGCTGAAGATCGACGACCCCGCCTTCCAAAGGGTGGAGCGCAAGGAAGAGTTCTCGGACGAGCCGAGGCAGCACCAAGAAGAAGGGCTCGCTTCGATCTTCATCAACGTCGACGAAGATTAGATGTCCTGGTCAAAACCTTGGGCATAGCCCGTCATTTCCAGATAGCCGAGAGATTTGGTTTCTAGGTTGTCCAGGCGTCCCTGGACCGTGACGCTTCCCTCCCAATAGATCACCTGAGTGCTGGCCCGGGTATCCAATTCCTGATCCGGAAAGTTGGCCTTCACCTCCAAATCCACGGCGAAAGTGGGAACCTTGACTTGCCAGGCTAGAGGATATTCCCCGCCAGAACGGGAGCTTTTCCATTTTTGTGAAGGGATTAGTTGAATGTCTCCGCGACTCAGGGAATGGGCCTTTCCCTCCGGATCAACATAGGTTCCCGAGATAAAATCCTTTTGCGGATCCTGGGAATCGCGGAGCCGGTAGACCATCAGCGCGGCTTTATTTCCCAAAGGCAGCCCCATCCAGTCCCAACCCCTTTGCTTGGAGCCCAACTGTCCGGAACCGAATTCATGGTCCATCCAAGCCTGGCCTTGGACGGCATATTTCTGCGTCCCGATTCTCAAGGTCCCCTGAATAGGAAGGTTGGGCAGGGAATAATAATAACTGGCTTTCCCGGCTTCTTCCGACTTGGCCGAAAAGCCACCGCGCCCATGGAGTAGGGGGGCTTCGGGGGTAGGCATTTGGAGGTCGAGTCGGATGTCTTTCCCTTCGCCATGAATCGTCCAGCCGTCTTCGGTGGCGTCGGCTAGGAAGCCCGGGAGCCAAACCCGAAATCCCTGTTCCGAGGCTCCGGCTAAATTCAAGGCGGAGCGGGCGCTGGACTCGGCGAAGGCGAA
>JAIOPF010000350.1 GCA_021414045.1 Deltaproteobacteria bacterium
GAAGAAGCCGCGGGCATCAGCAAATTCAAGAGCCGCAAAGAGGCCGCTCTCCGCAAGATCGAGGCGACCAAGGGAAATCTCCTGCGCCTCGCCGACATCCTCGCCGAGCTGAAGCGCCAGATCAATTCCATCGACCGTCAAGCCCGCAAGGCCGAGCGTTTCCGCGAGGTCGAGACCGAATTGCGGGATCTTGAGCTGCACCTATGCAGCCACGACTACCTGGCCTGCTCGCGCTCTTTGGGTGAGCTCGAGCGCGGCCTGAAAGATTTGGAAGAAAACGAAATCGCTCTCTCCGCCGGGGTCAGCCAACAAGAGACGCAAATCGAGGCGGATCGCCTGACCTTGGTCGAAGAAGAACGGCAACTCATGAGTTTGCAGGAGGTTCTATATGAGAAAAACAATTCGCTACAGCTCCATCAGGCCGGCATCGATTATAAAGGCCGTGAGATCGAGTCGCTCGGCAAGCAGAACGAGGCCGCTGCCAAAGAGATCGAGGTCGTCAAGGCCCGAGTAGCCACGCTCGACCAGGGGATTGCCACCGCTAACGAGGGCCAGGTCGGGATCGACCTCGAGCTCGCCACGGCGCAGGAAAACTTTGACCGGCTCGAAGCCGATCTTTTGCAGCGCATCTCCGAAGAAAAGGAGACTTCGCTGCAGGTCGAGCAGCTGGGCCATGAAATGATGGCCTTGTTGCAGCGACTCTCCGAGAAAAACAGTCGCAAAGAAAGCGTCGGTCGCCGGAAGGTGGATTTGGCCGGTCGTATCGGCAAAGACCAGGCCGAGATCGACGAGATCGACCGGTTGCTTACCGGGCAGCAAGGCCAACTCCGGCAGATCCAAGAGCAGCTCGGGGAAGTGAAGCAGTTCAAGCTGGATTTGGTCAAGCAGACCGACAGCATCCACGGCACCATACTCAAGCAGCGGGAAGAACAAAAAGAGGCCGAGGGCCGCTTGGTCGATCTCAAGGATAAGCTGGCCTTGAAGCGTTCCCGCCTGACCTCCCTCGAGGAGCTCGAGAGGAATTTCGAGGGCTACAAAGAGGGCGTGCGAAACGTCATGCTCAAGCGTTCCACCGTCGACCCTGGCAGCTCGATTTACGGTACGGTCGCGGATATCGTCGAGACCGAGTCCTCCTACGAAATGGCGGTCGGTGCGGTCTTGGGCGAGAAGCTGCAGTATGTCGTCGTCAAGAGCCAGGCCGCTGGCGTCGAAGCCTTGCAATATCTTAAGACCGAATCGACGGGGCGTTTGAGCTGCATTCCTCTCGAACTTCGCGAAGAGCAAGAGGATGGGCATTTCCCCTACGGCGAGGCGGAAGGCGTGCTTGGCCCCCTCCACGACTTCGTCCGTGTGAAAAGTGATTACGATCGGGTCGGGAAATATCTCTTCGGAGACGTTTACCTCGTTCAAAACCTGAATCGCGCCCTCGACCTCTGGAACAGCAACGGTCATCGCAAAACACTGGTTACGCTTGACGGGGAGGTCGTCGACCCCACAGGCGTCGTTTCCGGAGGCTCGCGCGAAAGCGGCGCCCAGGCGATTCTTGAGAAGAAGCGCGAGATCAAGGAATTGCGCCAGCAGGTTCACGAGCTCGAGGCCCATGTCCGCGACCAAAGTTCGCAGGTCGAGCGTTGCGCGTCCCGCATTCAAATGTTGGAGGCTTCGCTCGAGGCCCTGAAACGGGATTCCCACAGCGAAGAATTGAAGATCGTCCATCAAGAGCAGGACTTGAATCACCTCCACACCGAGATTCGGCGATTGACCGAGCGTCGCGACAAGCTCTCGCTGGAGATTTCCGCCGCGATGCAGGAAGAATCCGACTTGGTCCAGGAGATTCAAGACCTCGAGCAAGAAGTCCTCGCCTACGAAGACCGTAAATTCGAGATGCAAGCTCGCACCGACGCCGGGAAGGCGCGCCATATCGAGTTGCGCCACAGCCTCGATGAATTGCGCCGCAATTCTTTCGAGCAGAAATCTAAACTGTCCATCGTCGCCGAGAAGAAGTCCACCCTCGAGCGCGACCTGCAGCGCATGGTCGACGATCGAGGCGAGCTGCACCGGCTCGTGGACGAAAAGCACGTCTCGATCACCGCCGCCAACCATCAGACCCTTAGCCTCAAGCGCGAGATCGAAGAGAGCCGCGAGAAGTTGGCACAGTTGGTCGTCGAGATCCAAGAGCGCGAGGCCCAGGGTACGGTTTTAAAGGACCAGATTCAGGCTTTAAAGGACTCGATCGGCGCCGGAGAGGCCGGCCTGCGGCAGAATCGCGCCCAGCTCGAGTCGGTGCGCCAAGATCTGCACCAGCGCATCATGCAGTTGAGCGAAGGTCGCACCAAGGTCCAAGTGCTGCAGCAGCAAATCCTCGAGCGCTATCACGTCGATCTCGCTTCCGAGGCTCCCAATTATTCCGAACGCCCCATCGATCGCGAGGCTCAGGCCGTCCAAGTCCGGGAGCTCCGCGAAAAGCTCGAGAAGATCGGCCCGGTCAATTTGGGCGCCATCGAAGAATACGAAGATTTGAAGCAGCGCCACGAAAATCTCGACAAGCAGTATCAAGACCTTACCCAATCGCTGGATGCCTTGCAGCGCGCTTTGCAGAAGATCAACCGCACCACGAAAAAGCGCTTCGAGGAGACCTTCGAGACGGTGAATCGCCTTTTTCAAGAGGTATTTCCCAAGCTTTTCAAGGGCGGTCGCGCCGAATTGCTGCTTACCGATCCCGAGAATATCCTCGAGAGTGGAGTCGAGATCGTCGCCCAGCCTCCCGGCAAGAAACTGCAAAGCGTTTCGCTACTTTCCGGCGGAGAGAAGGCCTTGACCGCGGTCAGCCTGGTATTCGCCATCTTCATCATCAAGCCCTCGCCCTTCTGTCTCTTGGACGAAGTCGACGCTCCCTTGGACGACGCGAACATCGATCGTTTCAACGATATGGTGCGCTCGCTCGTCGATAGGTCCCAATTCATCCTGATCACCCACAATAAGCGCAGCATGGAGATGGCCGATACCCTTTACGGCATCACCATGGAGCAACCGGGCGTTAGTAAGCTGGTCAGCGTTCAGTTGAATTAGCCGCTGATTATTTTAATGTCTGGATCCAACGGGTCGAATCGTAGCGATTTCCTGGAATCATCCTTAATGGCAATAAATCCGGTTTTCGTGTTCCAACCACGAGTCCTAGGTTTGCGCTATGGTATAAAAATGAAATTAATTTTCATTATATTGGAGGTCCTTCGAAAAAGCTTTTCAGCATAGTTTTTATTGAATGATCTTTTTATTATAGTTTTAATGTTGACATTAGAAGATAGGTTTTTTACTTAATGAAAGTAATTTTCAGTAAAAGGTTTATTTTGAATAGCTCCCTGAGGTCCTCATTGAAGAAGTTCTTTTTTCTCATCCCGCTCCTGTTTTTCTCCGCCTGCGCTTCTCCGCTTGTGCCTTCCACGGGAGAAGAGGAAGAGTCCGATCCTCCCGAAGTCGCCATTGGCGAGCGCCTTTTCCAAGAGACGCGTTTCGCCCAATTCTTTTTCAGCCATAGTGGTGGACAGGTGAATGCGCCGCTTTCCGCAGGCGATCCCGTGATGGATATCAGCGAAGCGATTGGCGTCGAGCTTCCGGGGCCTTTCGCCGGCAAGTCGATGAATTGCGTCGCCTGCCATATGGTCGACCAGCAGCTGCAAAATCCGAATGGCGGCATGAGGACCTACAACGATTTCGCTCGACGCAGCCCCATCCCCGAGCGGGAAGACGGACGGACGATGGCTCCTCGGAACTCTCCTCCGCTCGTGAATTCCGCCCTGCCGCGTTCCGAGGATTTTTTCCTGCATTTCGACGGTGAATTCACGACCATGGACGATCTCGTCCGAGGCACCTTCACTGGCAGGAATTTCGGCTGGATTCCCGGCGAGAGGGATCAGGCCATAGCCCAAATTGCCAAAGTGATTCGCGAAGACAATGGCGGCGATTCTATCGCCCAGAGCCTAGTGCCATTTTCCTATCGTACATTGCTGGCCGGGGTGGATCCCTCGATTCCTCCGGAATTCATCCTGCCCGAAGAGTTTCGTATCGACGTCGACCAGGCCAGCGATCAGCAAATCCTCGACGCTGTCGCTCGTTTGGTGAGCGCCTACGTGAACCAGCTATTATTTTCGCAAAATATCGAAGGTGAATTCAATGGATCGCCCTTTGATAAGTTTTTGACGATCAATGGGTTGCCGCGAAGTCCCGATCCGGGCGAGAGCGCCATCGACTACAGCCGACGCTTGATCAAGGCCGTTAAAAACCTGGAAGAAGTGTTGTACGTCTCCCCCTTGTCGAAAAAATTTGAATTCCACAAACAGGATTTTGTTTTTGGGCCTGAAGAATTGGAAGGGATGAAGATCTTCTTTCGCGAGCCGGACCAGATTCCGCTTGGGGTCGAGAAAGTCATCGCTGGGGGCATTGGGAATTGCATCGCCTGTCACGCGGCCCCCAACTTCACGGACTTTTCTTTCCACAACACGGGGGTTGCTCAAAAGGAGTATGACTCTATCCATGGAAACGGCAGCTTTGAAGCCCTATTCATCCCTGAATTCTCGGATCGCAGCGCCGATCCCGAGGCTTACTTGCCACCCACTGGAGCTCATCCCGGCGGCACGGGGATCTTCCTTTCGGTGCCTTCCGCCGACAAGCCGGGCCATACGGATTTGGGGATGTGGAATGTTTTTGGAAACGAGGATATTCCCAAGCCTCAAGCGGCGATGCGGGAAATGCTTTGCCGACGCGTCGAGGATCTTTCGTCCTCCTGCGCCGTGGAAGACTTGCTTCCGCTCAGTATCGCGCTTTTCAAGACGCCGGGTATTCGCGATC
>JAIOPF010000351.1 GCA_021414045.1 Deltaproteobacteria bacterium
GAAACGAAATCCCGCGAACTTGGCTGGCACGCCATGAAACTCGGCTTTCGATTGCGAAAGCCTCTCGAAGGGCAAGCTTGCTTCAATCGGTGGTTGAACCGCTTGGACTTTCAATTCTTGAAACACGCCTTCGACGGAAATCGCATAGGTCTTTTGCGGATCGAGTTGTTGATCCAGGAGTTTTTGTAGCGCTGGATAATCTTCCACTTGTCTCAATTTCAAGGTCTGGGTCGGTCGAATGCGAGTGACCATCGCAAAAGGTGTTTTGATTTTGAGGTCGGTGACCACCGACGAGGTTTCGGGTTCCGGAATGGAGTAGATCACCCCTCCCAACATCAGCATCTCGCCTCCCCGATAATCGTCGAAGGTGCCGAGCCCGAAATCGCCGAGGGATTTCAATTCGCCAAGCGTGGTGCGGCCCTCGTGATAATCGCCAGCCAACAGTCTCGGTAGGGGGTCGCTTTGGTAGATTTTGCTCGAATGAAAGGGGCCATGAGCGGGCGAGGCCGAGTGGGGAGGTGGTTTGTTTTGGCTTCCTCGGCATGAAACCAGGGCGAGGCAAACCAAGAGCAACCAGCCAAGAGCTAGTGCCGGCCCACTTCGAAGCGAATGAATTTTCCTGCCGAAAGAGTAGAGCATGGTTTTTATTCGAGAAATTGAATCTTTTCCTAGCTATCCGGAAAAGTAAAGCCCGCTGCATTAATTGCGAGCCATCCTTCCGCGGCTATGCCAAAATTCCCAGCGCAAGAATCCATGCTTTTCGACACCCCACCTCATCGAAGGGAGAAATGCCATGAACCCACTCAGCCGAAAAATCGAACCCAAGACGCGCGCTTTTTTGGAATCTCTCAATGCCCAGAAGGGCCCGGCCATTTATGAAATTCCCATCGCGGAGGGACGCGCGGCCTTCACGCAGCTCCAGAATCTACCGGTCAACAAACTGCCCGTGGATATCGAGGACCGGTCCATCCCCGGCGGCCCCACGGGTGAGGTTCCTATCCGAATCTTTCGCCCCAAAGGCAACAGTGGCCCTTTGCCGACTCTCGTCTACACGCACGGAGCGGGTTGGGTCTTCGGCGACAGGGATATTTATGACCGGCTGATGCGCGATCTGGTGAACGGCGCGGGAGTCGCCTTGGTTTTCGTCGACTATACGAGGTCGCCCGAGGCGAGGTTTCCCGTCGCGATCGAGCAGATCTATGCGGTGCTGAAATATGTCTCGGAAAACGGCAAGGCGCTCAATCTCGACACCTCCAAGATTGCGGTGGCCGGCGACAGCGTCGGCGGCAACATGACAGCGGCGCTGACGATGCTGGCCAAGGAGCGCGGCGGTCCGAAGATCGGTTTCCAAGTCCTCTTCTATCCGGTGACCGACGCGAACTTCGAAACGAACTCTTATCAGGAGTTCCCCACCGAGCACTTCCTGACCCTCGCCGCGATGAAGTGGTTTTGGAACCAATACCTGCCGGATGAAGGGGCGCGCAGGCAGCCCACCGCCTCCCCCCTGCAAGCCACCGTCGAGCAGCTCAAGGGGCTTCCCCAGGCCTTGGTGATCAATGGCGAGTTCGACGTCTTGCGCGACGAAGGGGAGGCCTATGCGCACAAGCTGATCGAAGCCGGAGTGCCCGTCACCGCCGTTCGATTTCACGGAACCATCCATGACTTCGTGCTGCTCAACGTCCTCGCCGAAACTCCCGCCGCCCGCGGCGCCATTTCCATGGCTTGCGATCATTTACGGAGATTTTTCGGGAAATAAAACAGGAATCCAGCCCCGGCGGCCTTGTCTCGTTTTTATCGGGAAAGGCGGTTCAAGGGGTTTCCCTTGCGTCCGCCGCGCGCCAAGGCTTCTTCCGGCGCCTTTTCGAACAGCAGCTTCTTCGCCATTTCCAAGGAGCGATCCGTCAAGGCCCGCGCTCCTTCGCGCAGCTCGGCGCTTTTCTCGACGTAGTCGATGTTATGCTCCATGTCCTCCATCGACCAGCCGAGGGAATGCGCGATGAAGGGGAAGGTCGGGAAGACGAAGCCCAGCTCGGAAAAGAACCCGAGCATTTCGCCCGCCACCGACTGGATGTTGTCCTGACCTCCGGTGATGATAAAGGCCGCGACTTTCTTCTGGATCAAGACTCGGTTGTGCAAGGTGATCTGGTTTTGGACGCAGTTCATTCGCTCGACCATCTTGTGATAGAGCGAGCTGGAGCTGCCCCATCGTATCGGCGTCGACATCAAGGTCACGTCCGCCCAGTGCACCAAGGCCTCATAGACCTGGTCCAATTGATCGGCGTCGACGAACTGGGTGATCGAACAAGGCCAGAGGCAGGCGTGTTCGCTCTTCGAGTAATATCCCTCGCAGTTCTTGAAGTTCAAATCGCTTAGTCGGATCATTTTGGTTTCCGCGCCGCTCTCCGCCGCGCGGGCAAGCGCCGCTTGCAGCAGGACTTCGGAAGTGGAGTATCGTGGATGCCCGTGCGTCATCGAGGTGGTGGAAATGCCGACGACGCGGAGCGGGCCGGCCTCGCGTTTCGGTTCGCGGGCGAGGGGATGGGGTTCCATGACCGGTTTTTTTCGCGGAGTGACCGCTTCGGTATTGACCCAAAGATTTCCATTTTCGATTTTTAATTCGTAGCTGGGAACTTGGATGTCCCCATACCCCGCGCGCACGGTTCCTTTTTCTCGATGATATCTCCAATAGTGCCAGGGACAGATGACATAGTCGCCGTCCAGAGTGCCTTTCCCGAGCGGTCCGCCGACGTGGCTGCAGATGCCTGAGATCGCCCCGAAGGTCCCGTTTTGGAAGGTGAGGGCGATCTTCGTCTTGCCCAGTTGAATTTCCCGCAAAGGCGGATCTTTCAGCGCCTCGACGGGACCTAGGTCGTGCCATTGCGGTTCGGACATGAAAGCCTCCAGGAGGCTAGTTTATGCCTTTACAAGAATTCGTCCAAGGAAATGAAGCGGTGCCCAATGGTGAGCTTGGCCCGCTTAGGATTTTTCCTTGAAATAAGCTTCCGCGTCCTCGCGAAGCAAATCCAATTCGTCCAAGGCGCGATGCGTGTCCCGCTGGAATTCCTCCCAATTTCCTTCCTCGATTCCTTTGAGCGAGTCGACCCGCTTGGCGGCGGTGGTTTCGCCTTCTTGCATTTGATCCATCGCGGCCTTCCATTTGGGACGCAGGGACGCGTCGATGGCGTCGGCCTTGCCTTGCATGCGTTGCGCGGCGCGATCGATCTCTTGCAGCCGGTCTCGGATCTCGTCTTCTAGGGCTGATTTTCTTTCTTCCAGGGGCCGCGCGGGCTTGGAGCTCAATGGGGCGGGCGTGTCGGATTTTTGAGCTTTGCGCCGGCAATCGCAGCCCGAGAGAATGGCGAAAGTGCCGATCAAGGTTATGACTCCGAATAGAATGAAGGTCCTTCGACGGTGGTTGAATGGAGGCCGCATCTTCTGAAATCTCCTTAAAAAAACTTCTCCGGAATATTAATGGGATCCCTACGATCGAAAAACCCCTTTCTTATCCTTCGCGGTCTAGAAAATTTGGTATTTTTTCGAATGATCGTTACTTTTTAAGTTCTCGGAGTTCCTCCGCTGGGCCCAATTTCTTGGCCAGGACCCCCATCATTTTTCAATGGGTTTTTCTTCATGGCCCCCGTTGACAGATTTGCAGCTGGTCGTTATAAGGAGAGGAGACTTATATAGGACTCAGTTAGTCCGATATAAAAAGATATCCACAGAGAAAAATGTTTAACTAATTGTATTAATTAAATAAATTAATTGAATGTTTTGTTCGTTTTTATGGATCTAAACGGTCGTAATTGTGCTGCACTTCAATAAAAAAACCGAATACGCCCTGCTCGCCATCGAGCACATGATCGGTAAAGAGGGTCAGGAACTCCCCGTCACCAGCTCCCGCGAGATCTCCAACTCTTGCCACATTCCCTTTCCGCTCTTGGCGAAGGTGATGCAAAAGTTGGCCGCTCATGGGGTCATCCGGGCCTTTCAGGGCACCAAGGGTGGTTATATCCTCGCCAAGCGGCCGGCTGACATCACGGTGGCCCATATCGTCGAAATTTTTGACGGGCCCTTCGCCGTCGCCGAATGCTTCAACGGAGAGAAGATCACCTGCCCGCAATGGGACGGTTGCCACATCAAGGGTCCCTTCTACGAATTGAACCACAAGATCTACAACCTGCTGGCCCAGACGACGGTCGCCGATTTGGCGAGCAAGCCCCTCGGAATGGCCGCACAGGAGCCGCTATGAGCGCACCCAACAAGGCCCTCGAAGAACTGACGGGGCAGGATTACAAATACGGTTTCGTCACGGACGTCGAAGAAGACCGCATTCCGAAGGGACTCAATGAGGACATCGTCCGCATGATCTCGGCCAAGAAGAACGAGCCCGAGTTCATGCTCGAATGGCGGCTGCGCGCCTTCCGTCATTGGTTGACGATGAAGGAGCCGACCTGGCAGGCGGTGAAGTACCCGCCCATCAATTACCAAGACCTCTATTACTATTCGGCGCCGAAGAAGAAGGTGAAGCTGAACAGCTTGGACGAGGTTGATCCCGAAGTCCTCGCGACCTTCAACAAGCTGGGCATTTCGCTGGCCGAGCAAGAGCGCCTCACCGGAGTCGCCGTTGACGCGGTCTTCGACAGCGTCTCCGTTGGAACGACCTTCAAGGCGAAGTTGAAGGAACTCGGCATTATTTTTTGTTCCTTTTCCGAAGCGGTTCAGGAACATCCCGACCTGATCAAAAAATACCTGGGTTCGGTGGTTCCTTACAGCGACAACTATTATGCGACGCTCAACTCCGCCGTCTTCAGCGACGGTTCCTTCGTCTACATCCCGAAGGGCGTACGCTCCCCGATGGAACTCTCGACTTATTTCCGCATCAATGCCTCCGAGACAGGGCAATTTGAGCGCACACTGATCATCGCCGACGAGGGCGCCTACGTCAGTTACCTCGAAGGTTGCACCGCGCCGATGCGCGACGAGAACCAGCTGCACGCCGCCGTCGTCGAATTGGTGGCCCTCGACAACGCCTCGATCAAGTACTCCACCGTCCAGAATTGGTATCCGGGCGACAAGGAAGGCAAGGGCGGCATCTACAACTTCGTCACCAAGCGCGGGAAATGCGCCGGTAAGAAATCCAAGATCTCCTGGAAGTACCCAAGCTGCATCCTGCAGGGCGATGATTCGGTCGGCGAATTTTACTCGGTTGCGGTCACCAACAACTACCAGCAGGCCGACACCGGCACGAAGATGATCCATATCGGCAAGAACACCCGCAGCACCATCGTCTCGAAGGGGATCTCGGCCGGGCACGGCCAGAACACCTATCGCGGCCTGGTCAAGATCAACAAGGGGGCGTCCGGCGCGCGCAATTACTCGCAGTGTGATTCGCTACTGATGGGCGACAAGTGCGGGGCGCATACCTTCCCTTACATCGAGGTCAAGAACAGCAGCGCCCAGATGGAGCACGAGGCCACCACCTCGAAGATCGGCGAAGACCAATTGTTTTATTGCAAGCAGCGCGGCATCAACGCGGAAGACGCGGTCAACATGATCGTGAACGGATTCTGCAAGCAGGTCTTCAAGGAGCTGCCGATGGAATTCGCGGTCGAGGCGCAGAAGCTGCTCAGCGTCAGTCTAGAAGGATCGGTAGGATAGGGGATAATGACTATGGCATTGCTCGAAATCAAGAACCTCCACGCCAAGGTGGAAGAAAAGGAAATTCTCCAAGGCATCAACCTGACGGTGAATGCCGGCGAGGTGCACGCGATCATGGGGCCGAACGGCTCCGGCAAGAGCACCCTGGCCAACGTTCTCGCTGGACGGGAGAATTACGAAGTCACCTCCGGGGAAGTGCTCTACGAGGGCAAGAACCTGCTCGAGATGGATATCGAAGACCGGGCCCGCGCCGGCGTTTTTCTCGCCTTCCAATATCCCATCGAAATTCCCGGGGTGAGCAACGCGCATTTCCTCAAGACCGCCCTCAACGGCGTTCGCAAGTATCGCGGTCTCGAGGAATTGGACGCGATGGATTTCCTGACCTTGGTGAAGGAGAAGATGAAGCTCCTGCAAATGGACCCGACTTTCCTCAACCGCGGAGTCAACGAAGGTTTCTCGGGCGGCGAGAAGAAGCGCAACGATATTTTGCAGATGGCCATGCTCGATCCCAAGCTCGGCATCCTCGACGAGACCGACTCGGGGCTCGACATCGACTCGCTCCGCATCGTCGCCGAGGGCGTCAACGCCCTGCGCAACCCCAATCGCGCTTTCGTCCTCGTGACGCATTACCAGCGGCTTTTGGATTATATCGTCCCGGATTTCGTGCACGTCCTCTCCGGCGGCAAGATCATCGCCTCCGGCGACAAGGAGCTGGCGGTACACCTCGAGGAACGCGGCTACGGCTGGGTCATCGAAGGCGGCGCGAAGGCGGTGGGGGCCTAATCCATGACCACCTCCTACCAACAGGCATTCGAGAAAGACCTGTCCCGCGACGTTCCCGGATTTTTACGGCGATTGCGCAACGAGGGAATGGAACGCTTCGCCAAGCTCGGTTTCCCCAATCGCCGCATGGAAGAATGGAAATACACGGGGGTCGATCCCATCGCGCAAGGCGATTTTCATCTCGGGGGCGACAAAGAAGTCTCCCGTTTCACCCTAGAAGAGATGCATCGCATGGCCTTCTGCGTCTTGCCTGGGCCTCGCCTGGTCTTCCTTAATGGACATTTTCATCCGGCACTCTCGGACCTGAGCGGCTTGCCAGCCGGGGTGCGGCTGAGTAACCTCGGCCAAGCCTTGCAGGAAGATTCCCTTCGGGTCGAAACTTACCTGGCGAAGCAAGTCGGTTTCCAAGATAGGGCCTTTGCCGCCCTGAACACCGCCTTCCTGCAAAACGGCGCTTATCTTTACTTGCCGCGAGGCGCGGTCTTGACCCAACCTGTCCAATTGCTTTTCGTCTCGCATGGCAATGGCGCCGCGGTGGTCTCCCATCCGCGCGTCCTGGTCGTCGCCGAATCCCAGTCCCAAGCGACCCTCATCGAGACTTATGTGGGCGAAGGCGCATATTTCACCAATGCCGTCACCGAGATCGTCGCCGGCGAAGGGGCGGTCATCGAGCACGTCAAGTTGCAGGGCGAGAGCGATTCGGCCTTTCACATTGCGTCGATCGGGGTCCATCAAGAACGCGATAGCCTCTATACTTCGCATTCCATTTCCTTGGGCGGCGCCTTGACCCGAAACGATCTGGGAACAACGCTGGACGCTGAAGGCGCCAGCGCGATTTTCAATGGTCTCTACATGGTTACCGGGCGTCAGCACGTCGACAATCACACCAGCATCGACCATGCCAAGCCGCACTGCACGAGCGCCGAGTTGTATAAGGGCATCCTCGACGGCCATTCCCAAGGCGTCTTCAACGGGCGTATCCTGGTCCGCCCCGATGCGCAGAAGACCTCTTCCCAGCAGACGAACAAGAATTTGATCCTTTCGGAAGACGCGCTGATCAATACCAAGCCCTTGCTCGAGATTTACGCCAACGACGTGAAATGCAACCACGGCGCCACTATCGGGCGCTTGGACGAGAGCCAAGTCTTCTACCTGCGCGCGCGGGGGATCGACGCCAAGCTCGCTCGCAGCCTCCTGACCTATGCCTTTGCCAGCGAGGTGGTCGGCCAGATTCGCCAAGACCTGTTGCGAGAACGCCTGCAGCAATTGATTTTCGCCCGCTTGATGCCGGGGAAGGAGGCGGCGTGAGCCAGCCAGCGACCCATAACTTGCCGAATGCCGCGCCTGCTCCTCTAGGATGGGATGTGCGCCGCATTCGCGGGGACTTCCCCATCCTCCGCGAGACCGTCCAAGGAAAGCCTCTGGTCTATTTGGACAATGCGGCGAGCAGCCAGAAGCCGCGGTCGGTCATCGACCGCGTCCAGCGCTACTACGAGCGCGAGAACGCCAACATCCACCGCGGCGTCCACCTGCTCAGCGAAAAGGCCACCGAAGAATACGAGCACGCCCGCAGCAAGCTCCAACACTTCATCAATGCGAAGGAAGCCCGCGAGATCGTCTTCGTACGCGGCGCCACCGAGGCCATCAACCTCGTGGCGATGACCTACGGACTGAAGAACTTCAAGGCCGGCGATGAGATCTTGATCACCAATCTCGAGCACCATTCCAACATCGTTCCCTGGCAGATGCTCTGCGAAAGGACCGGCGCGATCCTGAAGGTAGTCCCCATCAACGACGCGGGCGAATTGCTTCTGGACGAATTCGAGAAACTTTTGACCGAGAAGACCAAGATCGTCGCCGTCAACCATGTCTCCAACGGCCTAGGGACGATCAATCCAATCAAGTGGATCATTGACAAGGCTCACGCCAAGGGCGTGCTTGTTCTCATCGACGGCGCCCAATCCGTGCCCCACCTTAAGGTCGACGTTCAGGCCTTGGATTGCGATTTCTTCGTCTTCTCCGGCCACAAGCTCTTCGGACCCACCGGCATCGGCGTGCTCTATGCCAAGGCCGCCTTGCTCGAGGCCATGCCGCCCTATCAAGGCGGTGGCGACATGATCAGCGCGGTCACCTTCGAGAAGACGACTTACAACGTGATTCCCTACAAGTTCGAGGCGGGAACTCCCAACATCGCGGGCACCATCGGGCTCGGCGCGGCGGTGGATTATCTCAACAGCATTTGTTTCGGCGGGGCCGCCGCCTATGAGCATGAATTATTGGAATACGGCACCGGCCTGCTATCCGAGATCCCCGGCTTGCGCATCGTCGGCACCGCCAAGGAAAAGGCCAGCGTCCTTTCCTTCGTGATGGGAGAGATCCATCCCCACGATATCGGGACGGTACTGGATCTCGAAGGGGTCGCGATTCGGACAGGCCATCACTGCAACATGCCCTTGATGAAGCGTTTGGGCCTGCCCGCAACGGCGCGCGCCTCGATGGCCTTTTATAACACCAAGGAAGAGCTCGACGTTCTGGCAAGGGCTCTGCGCAAAGTCATCGAGGTATTCGGCTAATGTCGGAATTATCGGAACTTTACCAAGAGGTCATCCTCGACCACAACAAGCAGCCGCGGAACTACCGCAAGCTGGAAGGCGCCAATCACCATGCCGAGGGTTACAATCCCCTCTGCGGCGACCAGATCACCGTCTATCTCAAGATGGATGGCGACAAGATCGAGGACGTTTCCTTCGTCGGTTCCGGCTGCGCCATTTCCAAGGCCAGCAGCTCGATGATGACCGGCGCTGTCAAGGGCAAGACGAAGGCCGAGGCCGAGGCGGTGTTCGAGAAATTTCACCAGATGGTCACCGGAAAGCCCGGCACCCCCGCTCCGGAAAATATCGGCAAGCTCGCGGTGTTCTCGGGTGTCTGCGAATTTCCCTCCCGCGTGAAGTGCGCCAGCTTGGCTTGGCACACCTTGCGTTCGGCGATGGAGGGCCGTGACGAAACGATTTCAACGGAAGCCGAGGAGGCCGGAGATGACGCTCACCCCCGAAGATAAAAGCGCGGTGGAAAAACAGGTGATCGAGGTCCTCGAGACCTGCTACGATCCGGAAATTCCGGTCAATATTTACGAATTGGGATTGATATACAAGATCGACGTCGACGACACGAAGAACGTCGGCTTGCAGATGACGCTTACTTCGCCCATGTGCCCGGTCGCGGGATCCCTTCCCGGCGAAGTCCAGGCGAAAGTCCAGGCCATCGAGGGGATAGGCGAAGTGAAG
>JAIOPF010000352.1 GCA_021414045.1 Deltaproteobacteria bacterium
TCCCTGTTGTGAATTTCAGTCCGCTTCGAAGGCCGCCCAGCCTTACCGCGACACCGCTTCGGGTTCGGACGGGATGGCGGCGACCTCGATCTTGACCTTCGCCGTCACCGCTCCGGCAAATTTTCCAAAAATCCATTTTCATGCCCGCGTCGACGGACGTCATGCGCAGGCTCCACCGCTTTATCTCTCCAAACAATCCTTGCTCTGTTGAGCGATTTCCCCGACGGTTTCGCGAACGGTTTCCTTCACCCTTTTGAAGGTGGTGTGCCATGCACCGAATGCGATTTTTCGCGGCGCTCCTCACGGGCCTCGCGAGTCTTTTCCTAGCTTCCGTCCATGCGGAAGAAACTTTGACCTTGGATGTCGCCGTCGAGGCGGCTCTTGGGCAGAATCCCGAGCTGAAGTCGATGCAGCAAGATGCCGTCGCGGCCAAGACTCAATCGGCGAAAAGCCGGTTTTGGGAAGACCCCATGATCGGGGTGCGCTTTTACCAGGTGCCGCTGGGGGAGAATTTGGACAAGGCCCAGGACATCGACTACATCGTGGCGCAAAAATTCCCCTTTCCGGGGAAGGTGGAAGCCGCCTCCAAGGTCGCCTATCATAATTACCTGCATCATCTCGAACTGTTGAGCGGTCGCGGGCGAGCCTTGCTGCGCGAATTGAAGGACGCCTATTACCGCCTCTACGCCGTGCAGCAGCGTATCGCGGTGAATCGGCAGATCGAGGGCCGGCTGCGCTCGATGGTGCAGGCGGCCCAGGCGAAGCTGGCCGCCAACCAAACCTCCGCCACCGACGCGGTCTTGGGGCAGACCGAAATCGCGAAGCTTTTCGGCGAGCGGGAAGTCCTTTCGCAAGAACGCAAGACCTTGCAAGCGAAGCTCAATCAACTGATGGCGCGTCCCGTCGACACGCCTTTCCAATTGCCGCCCAAGGTCGAGATTCCGGCCTGGGATGTCGAACTCGGGAGCCTCCAGGAAAGCGCGGGCGAACACCGGCCCGAAGTCCGCAGCGCCCACCATAAGATCGAGGAGAAAAGTTGGGCCATCAAGGCGGCGAAGCGGGAATACTATCCGGACTTCAACGCCCAGGTCGAATATGTCCAGCGTCCTGGAGCCACCCAAGACGCCTTCACCGGAGAATTGCTAATGAACGTCCCCTTGATCGTCGGGAAAAAACGCCAAGGGGTGAAGCAGGCGGAGGCGGAATATGCCAGCGCGAACTATGCCCACGAGGCGGCGAAACACGAGGCGGACTTTCGCGTCCAGGAAGTTTACCAGAAATTGAAATCGTCCGAGCGTCTGCTGCGCCTCAATCGCGGCACCTTGCAGCCGCAGGCCCGGCAGGCCTTGGAGCTGAGCGCGAACGCCTATGTGGGCGGCAAGGCATACTTCCTCGACGCGCTCAACGCCGCCCGTAGCTTGCTGGACGCCCAGATGGAGTATTGGAAGGCCTTCGCCGAACTGGCTTCGTCGACGGCGGAATTGGAAGAAGTGGTGGGCCAGACCCGCGAGGAATTCCTGGCCGCGCGTGACGGCGACAATGCAACGAAGAGC
>JAIOPF010000053.1 GCA_021414045.1 Deltaproteobacteria bacterium
GGGCGAAAGGTGGCTTCCTAAAATGAAGCGTTGGACCACCGCCATTTATGCCTTTGTAGTCCTCCTTGTGGCAAGCCCCCTTTGGGCCGCTGAAGCCGAGGCCCACGAAGAAGGTCCAACCATTAAACTGGTCTATTGGGGAATTAATTTTCTCATTTTGGCCGTCGGCCTCCTGTATTTTCTCAGAAAACCCGTCAAAGAATTTTTTGCATCCCGCGCGACCTTAATCCGGGAAAACATCGAGCAGGCACGCGCTCTGAAAGCCAATGCCGAAAAAAAATACCAAGATTACGAAAACCGGCTGAAATCGATTGAGAAGGAAATGCAGGAGTTGATCGCCAACCTGAAAAAGGATGGCGAACTCGAAAAGCGCCGCATGATTGAGAGTGCCGCCCAGCAGGCTGCCAATCTCAAGTCGAACAGCGAGCGCGTGCTCCAGCAAGAACTCCGCAAAGCGAAGGAAGACCTTAAAAAAGAAGCGGTTAGCCTGGCAACCGATTTAGCCGAGGACCTGATTCGTAAAAATGTCACCCCGGAAGATCAAGGGCGCATCGTCGACCAATACTTAACGAAGATGGAGAAGTTGGCATGAGACAAGGATCCATCGCGAAACGTTATGCCTCGGCTTTACTCCAGGTCGCCCAAGATCAAGGCAAGGTGGACGAGTATCAGCAAGAGCTTCAGCTCCTTGTTCAGACCTTCGTCGCCAATCCAGGCCTCCAGACAGCAATGACTTCTCCGGTGGTGCCTCCTTCGAAAAAAATGGCCATCTTTACCGCCTTGGCCCCTAAATTAGGGATTAGTGTCAGCGTGAGAAATCTCATTCACATTTTGGTCGATCAAGAGCGCATTTCCGAGCTTGGCTTGATTGATTTGATCTATCGTGACCTTTCCGACGAGTTAAAGGGGAGGGTGCGGGTGCAGGTGACCAGCGCTGTGGCTCTAGGTGCCAATGAGGCAAAACTCAAGGCGGTCCTCGAGAGCAGCCTAAAGCAAGAAGTTCAAATTGAGGCCAAGGTAGATCCCGAAATTTTGGGAGGCCTGGTTGTCCGGGTACAAGACCGCATCTTTAATGCCTCCCTCAAGGGAGAGTTAGAGCGCTTGAAAGAATCGCTGACCGCCGAAGCGGTGGCTTAGGTTTTTAGAAGAAGGAAACGAAAATGCAAATTCGACCCGAAGAAATTTCCGATATCATCCGCCAACAGATCCAAGACTACGACCGTGTGGTCGAAATGGACGAAGTCGGCACCGTGCTCTCCATCGGAGACGGTATTGCCCGCGTCTACGGCCTTTCCCGGGTTATGGCCGGCGAACTTCTTGAATTTCCTCACAATATCTTCGGATTGGCCCTGAACCTCGAAGAAGACAACGTCGGCGTCGCCATCATGGGACATGATTCCGAGATTCGCGAAGGTGACACCGTCAAGCGTACCGGACGCATCGCCGAAGTCCCCGTCGGTGAAGCCTTGGTCGGCCGTATCGTGAACGCCTTGGCCCAACCCATCGACGGCCTAGGTCCTGTGCGCACCGAAACTCGGCGTCAGATCGAAATCAAGGCACCCGGCATCGTTGCCCGCCAAGGTGTCCATGAGCCTCTCCAAACCGGAATCAAGGCCATCGATGCGATGATTCCCATCGGCCGCGGACAACGCGAACTCATCATCGGCGATCGCCAGACCGGCAAGACAGCGGTCGCCATCGATACGATCATCAATCAAAAGGGCAAAGGCGTTTATTGCATTTACGTCGCCATCGGCCAAAAGCAATCGACAGTCGCCCAGGTCGTCGAAAAACTGAAGCAATTTGGGGCCATGGAATACACCATCGTCGTGGCCGCCAACGCCTCGGATCCCGCACCTTTGCAGTTCTTGGCTCCATATAGTGGCGTCACCATCGGCGAATACTTTCGAGATAACGGTAAGCATGCCCTGATTGTCTATGATGATCTTTCCAAACATGCGGTGGCGTATCGCCAGTTGAGCCTTTTGCTGCGCCGTCCGCCGGGACGCGAAGCATTTCCCGGAGACGTATTTTATCTCCACTCGCGCCTCTTGGAGCGTGCCGCCAAGCTTTCGGATGAACGCGGCGCGGGTTCTTTGACCGCGCTCCCGATCATTGAAACCCAAGCGGGCGACGTTTCGGCCTACATCCCGACCAACGTCATCTCCATTACAGACGGGCAGATCTTCCTCGAAAGCGACCTGTTTTTCTCCGGTATCCGTCCCGCCGTCAACGTCGGTATCTCGGTCAGCCGGGTAGGCGGAAACGCGCAAATCAAGGCGATGAAACAGGTCGCCGGTACCCTTCGCCTCGAATTGGCCCAATTCCGCGAGCTGGCGGCATTTTCCCAATTCGGCAGCGACTTGGATAAAGCCACCCAGCGGCAGTTGGCCCGCGGTGAACGGCTGGTCGAAGTGCTGAAGCAGGGGCAGTTCGTTCCCATGCCCGTCGAAAAGCAGATCATCGAGATCTATGCCGCCTTAAACGGCTACCTGGATGAACTCCCCGTGGCCCAAGTTCGAAAGTATTTAGAAGAGCTCCAGCTCTTCATCGAATCGAAGTATCCAAATATCCTGAGCGATATTTCGACAAAGAAGAAAATCGACGACGATCTGACGGCGAAACTGAAACAGGCGCTGGAGGAGATGAAGACCTCGTTTCAAGGCTAAAGCATGGCAACTTTAAAGACCATCCGCAAACGGATCATCTCCGTTAAGAATACGCAGAAGATCACCAAAGCCATGAAAATGGTGGCGGCGGCGAAGCTTCGACGCGCCCAGTCCGCGCTGATGCAAGCTAGGCCGCACCGTGACCTACTCCGAGCTTCCGTCCTTCGCTTGGTGACGCAGGCCAATGCCTGGAACCATCCACTTTTCGCCATGTCCGAGACGCCGAAGAAGGCCGAGATCCTGGTGATGACCAGTGACCGTGGCCTGTGCGGCGGTTTCAACGGAAACCTCCTGCGCCGAGTCGAAAACTATATTCGGCATGACGGCAAAGCCTACGAAAGCCTAGACCGGGTCACCATGGGTCGCAAAGGTCGAGAATATTACCGCGCCAAAAATATTACCCTAAAAGAGGCCTTGAATACTTTTGACGAAGGTTTTGGCTTCAAAGAGGCGGAGGAGTTGGCCCAAAAGTATCTCAAGGCCTACCAAGAGGGTGAGTTCGAAGTGCTTTATCTGGCTTTCAACCACTTCAAGAGCGCCATCTCCCAAGAGCCGGTCATTCAGCGCATTCTGCCGCTGGACCTTAAACCCGAAAGCACCGAGGCCTCGGGCGCTCCCATCTATTGGGAAGGTTCGCCGAAGGAAATCCTCGAAGGCATACTCCCGCGCTATCTTTCGACCTTGTTTTACCTGGCGGTCCTCGAGTCTCGCGCCAGCGAGTTGGGCGCGAAGATGAGCGCGATGGAGAACGCGACCAACAACTCGAAAGAAATGATTCATTCGCTCACCCTGCAGTACAACCGCGCGCGGCAGGCGGCGATCACCACCGAATTGATGGATATCGTCAACGGTGCGGAGTCTTTGAAATAAGAAGGAGCATCTCATGGCTGAGAATTTAAACACCGGCAAAATCGTCCAAGTCATCGGGCCGGTCTTAGACGTCCAGTTCGCTACCGGCGAATTGCCCGAAATTTACACCGCTTTGACGATCACCAATCCCGCGATCAACGACCAACCGGATAATTTGGTGGTCGAAGTGGCCCAACATTTGGGTGAAAGAACCGTTCGTTGCGTCGCCATGGACGCCACCGACGGGTTGATCCGAGGTCAAGAGGTCAAGAACACCGGCAAGCAGATCCAAATGCCCGTCGGTCCCGAAACTCTCGGTCGAATCCTTAATGTCATCGGCGCTCCCGTCGACGAAGGCGGTCCGGTGCAGACCAAGAAAACCTACCCGATTCACCGCGCCGCGCCGATTTTTACCAGCCAGTCCACCAAGGTCGAAATGTTCGAGACCGGGATCAAAGTCGTCGACCTTCTCGCCCCTTATTCCAAGGGCGGTAAGATCGGGCTCTTCGGTGGCGCCGGCGTCGGTAAAACCGTTCTCATCATGGAATTGATCAACAACGTCGCTTTGAAGCACGGCGGTTACTCGGTGTTCGGCGGCGTCGGAGAGCGTACCCGTGAAGGAAACGATCTCTGGCACGAAATGAAAGAATCCGGCGTTATCAATAAGACCTGCTTAGTTTACGGACAGATGAACGAGCCCCCCGGCGCACGCGCGCGCGTCGCTCTGTCCGCCCTCACGGTCGCGGAATATTTCCGCGATGAAGAGAGCCAAGACGTGCTTTTGTTCATCGACAATATCTTCCGTTTCACCCAGGCCGGTGCCGAAGTCTCGGCTTTGCTCGGACGCATTCCCTCGGCGGTCGGTTATCAGCCGACCCTGGCCACGGACTTGGGCGAACTCCAAGAGCGCATCACGTCGACCAACAAGGGATCCATCACCTCCGTCCAAGCCATCTACGTGCCTGCCGACGACTTGACCGATCCTGCGCCAGCCACCACCTTCGCCCACTTGGATGCGACCACCGTTCTTTCCCGTCAGATCGCCGAGTTGGGCATTTATCCCGCCGTCGATCCTTTGGACTCGACTTCGCGTATCCTCGATCCTCAAATCATCGGTGCTGACCACTACCAGACGGCCCGCGCGACGCAGCAGTTGTTACAGCGCTATAAAGACCTCCAGGATATCATCGCGATCCTCGGAATGGATGAGCTTTCCGAAGAAGATAAATTGGTCGTTTCCCGGGCCCGCAAAGTACAACGTTTCCTTTCCCAGCCCTTCTTCGTCGCGGCTCAATTCACGGGTCTCGAAGGGAAGTACGTCGAGTTAAAGGACACCTTGCGTGGTTTCCAAGAGATTCTCGCCGGCAAACACGACGATATTCCCGAGCAGGCCTTTTACTTGGTCGGAACCATCGAAGAGGTTTTGGCGAAGGCCCAGAAGTTGGCTGCCTAAC
>JAIOPF010000354.1 GCA_021414045.1 Deltaproteobacteria bacterium
AAAGGCATCCGTTATTCCGATGAGGTCGTCCGCCGTAAGGCCGGTAAGACCGCCGCGGGAGGAAAATAATTATGAGCGCCAGCAAGATCAGCGGCCGAATTCGCCGCAAACAACGCATCAAAAGAAAAATCTCCGGTACGACCGAGCGTCCCCGCCTGACGATCTATCGCAGCCTGAAGCACATCTATGCCCAGGTCATCGACGATATCAGCGGCCGCACCCTCGTCTCCGCCTCGACCAACGAAAAGGGGCAAGCGGAAGGGCGTCGCAACAAGGCCAGCGCCGAAGACCTCGGAAAGCGCATCGCGGAGAAGGCCAAATCGGCCCAGGTAGAGAAGGTCGTCTTCGACCGAAACGGATATATTTATCATGGCTGTGTGAAGGCCTTCGCCGATGCCGCGCGCGAAGCCGGACTGCAGTTCTAAAGAAAGCAACGAAGGATTATTATGGCAAGAAGACTCGAATCCAACGACAGTGAACTCACCGAGCGCCTCGTCAGCCTCAACCGCGTCGCCAAGGTCGTCAAGGGCGGCCGGCGTTTCAGCTTCAGCGCCCTCGTCGTCGTCGGCGACGGCAAAAGCAAGGTGGGCGTCGGTTTGGGCAAGGCGAACGAAGTTCCCGAGGCCATCCGCAAGGCCACCGAGCAAGCTCGCAAGTGCATGGTCGAGGTGTCCGTGCTCAAGGGAACGATTCCCCACGAGATCATCGGCAATTACGGCGCCGCCCATGTCCTGCTCAAGCCGGCTAGCGACGGTACCGGCGTCATCGCCGGAGGCGCGGTCCGCGCCGTCGTCGAGTCCGCCGGAATCCACAACATCCTGACCAAGTGCATCGGGACGAACAACCCGCATAACGTCGTCAAGGCCACGCTCAATGGCCTCATGCAACTCAGGTCCATGGAAATGGTTCAGGCCTCGAGAAGGGCCGTCTAATTTAAGGAATAGGTTATCGTTATGGCAGGCTTCCTGAAAGTCGAACTCCTTCACAGCGCCATCGCCCGCGATCAGCGCCAAAAAGACACCCTGCGTGGCCTCGGTCTGCGCCGCCGGCACCAACAACGCATCCTCGAGGATACGCCCGCGGTGCGCGGCATGATCCGCAAGGTCTATGATCTGGTCCGTTTCGAGACCGTGGCCTCCAAGACCGCCCCGAAGCGCGAGATCGTTGTCACCTATAAGCTGGGACCCAAGCCCGATGCTTCGAAGGCGAAGCCTATCTCCAAGACCCAGGCCCGCAAAGCCGCGAAGGCCAGCGCCAAGGCTGAATAGGGCAAGGCAGGAAAGACAACGAATTCGGGCGAGAAAAAGCCCACGGCCAAGGCCGAAAAACCGGCGAAGGCCGCCAAGAAAGCACCCGCAAAGAAATCCAAAGGATAAGTCATGGGTAAATTTTTAAGCGAAATGAAGGCGCCCCACGGCGCCACGAAAAACAAAAAGCGTTTGGGACGCGGCGATGCCTCCGGACACGGCGGCACCTCCACCAAAGGACACAAAGGGCAAAGGGCCAGAGCCGGCGGATACCATAAGGGGCCGACTTTCGAGGGCGGTCAGATGCCTTTAGTCCGTCGCGTGCCGAAACGCGGTTTCACCAACATCTTCCGCAAGGAGTTCACGGTGGTGAACCTCGGTGATTTCGAGGGCATTCCGGCGGGCACCACGGTGGATGCAGCGTATCTGAAGGCCAACAACAAAATCCGCAAGCTTCGCGACGGTCTGAAAATTTTAGGCGTCGGCGACCTCAAGGTCGCCCTCACCGTCGTGGCCGACAAGTTCTCCGCAACGGCCAAGGAGAAGATCGAAAAGTCGGGCGGGACCGCGAAGCTCATCCAAGTCGCTTCGTAATCGAAGACCGAGGTCAGACCGTCGTGGCCGTTCGCGGCTGTCTGTCTCCGGCCTTCGCTTGTTAATCCTTTAAAAAATCATGTCCAGTATCGGAAACATCACCAAACTGCCGGAATTGCGCAAGCGCATCTTCTTCACCATCCTGATGCTGGGAGTCTACCGCATCGGCGTCTACGTTCCGACGCCCGGGGTCAACCCCGAGGCGATCCAGAAGTTGGTGTCCTCGGGCACGGTCTTCGGTATCTTCAATCTTTTCTCCGGCGGCGCCCTTGAAAAATTCTCCGTCTTCTCGCTGGGCATCATGCCCTACATCAGCGCGTCGATCATCCTGCAGCTGCTGGCCGTCGTCATTCCCGCCCTGGAAAAGCTCCAGAAGGAAGGGGATGCGGGCCGCAAGAAGATCACCCAATGGACTCGCTACGGCACGGTGCTCTTGAGCGTCATCCAAGGGCTAGGAATCAGTTATGGCCTCGAGCAGCAAGGCGTCTTGCTCCCCGGTGTCGGTGGTCTTTCCTTTTATTTCCTCACCGTCATCACCCTGGCCTCCGGCACTTCCTTCATCATGTGGTTGGGCGAGCAGATCACGGAGCGGGGGATAGGCAACGGTATTTCGCTGATCATCTTCGCCGGTATCGTCACGCGCATTCCCGGCGCGATGCGCGACGCCTGGAACACGAAAGAGCAGTTCGGCAGCCTCTTGGGATTCCTAATCTTGATCGCCTTCATCGCCGTCGTCATCGGCGTGATCATCTTTTGCGAACGCGGGCAACGCCGCATTCCGATCAACTACGCTAAGCGCGTGGTCGGCCGCAAGATGTACAGCGGTCAGTCGAGCCATCTTCCGCTCAAGATCAACACCGCCGGCGTCATCCCTCCGATTTTCGCCTCCTCGCTGATCCTGTTCCCCGCGACCATCGCCCAGTTCGTCAAGAACCCGAAGATCCAGGCCTTGGCGGGCAGCCTCGCGTCCGGCTGGCTGCACACGGCGCTTTACGTCTCGCTGATCATTTTCTTCTGCTATTTCTACACCGCGGTGACCTTCAATCCGGTCGACGTGGCGGACATCATCAAGAAGTTCGGCGGCTTCATTCCCGGCATTCGTCCCGGCAAATCGACCGCGGATTACATCGACCGCGTGCTCTCGCGCATCACCTTGGGCGGAGCGATCTACGTCGCGGCGATCTGCGTTCTCCCCGAAATTTTGATCACCCGTTTCGGCATTCCTCAATCCCTCGCCGTGACCTTCGGCGGAACTTCGCTTTTGATCGTGGTCGGCGTCGCGATGGACACTGTCGCCCAGATGGAGTCGCACTTGCTCACCCGAAACTACGAAGGCTTCCTCGGCGCGAAGGCCGGTAAATTCAAGGGAAGAAGGCGTTGACGATGAACCTCATCCTCCTTGGCGCTCCGGGGGCCGGCAAAGGCACCCAATCCAAATTGCTCCAGGAGAAGTTGCACATCCCCCAAATCTCGACGGGGGATATGCTGCGCGCCGCGAAGCAGGCCAAGACTCCTTTGGGCATACAGGCAGAAACCTTCATGAACGCGGGAAAACTGGTCCCCGATGAAGTGGTGATCGGTTTGATTCGCGAGCGTTTGGCCGCCGCGGACACCCAGCAGGGTTTCATTCTCGATGGATTTCCCCGCACTGTTGCCCAGGCCGAGGCCTTGGGGACTTTGCTCAAAGAATTGGGGCGAAGCTTGAATGCCGTCGTGAACCTCGAGGTTCCGGAGGCTGAATTGATAGCCCGATTGACGGGCCGGAGGAATTGTTCGAATTGTGGGGCAGGCTATCACCTGCAGTTTTCGCCGCCTAGGCAAGATTCGGTTTGCGACCGGTGCGGTGGTCCCTTGATCCAGCGGGAAGACGACCGAGAGCATACGATTCGCAAGCGTTTGAAAATCTACCAAGAGCAGACGGCTCCCTTGGTCGCCTATTACGAGAAGTCGGGCCTGCTCAAATCGAGCCTTGGGACCGGACCTACCGACGAGGTTTTTAATAGTTTGGTTGTTATCGTCGAGGGGCGCTGAACCCGCGGCTGGGCCATGACATCCCGGGCCCGGTGAGGGTAGAATCGGTTTTTATTCATAGGTGTTTGTTTGATTACCCTGAAGTCCAAGGATGAAGTCGAAAAGATACGGCGAGCCGGGCAGGTGGTGGCCGAGTGTATCGTCCGCACCGCCGAGCACGTGAAGCCGGGGGTCACGACCCTGGATTTGGACCGCATTGCCGAGGATTTTATCGTCTCCCAGGGCATGAAGCCGGCCTTTAAGGGCTACCTGGGATTTCGACACACCCTCTGTCTTTCGATC
>JAIOPF010000054.1 GCA_021414045.1 Deltaproteobacteria bacterium
GTCAGTTGCACCCATCGGCTCAGCCCGCCTGCTGTTTGCAGGAAGCGGGGTCCGAGGTCTCGGCACAAAGGGCGTTGTAATAGTTGCAGAGCTCATGATCGAAGGCGATGTCCGTGATATCCGTCGGCCCGGAAATGGGGTTGCCGAAGGTGATGTCGACCTCGGTGTTGACGTGCTCGTAGAAGAAGGTCTTGTAAGTTCCTCCTTGAAAAACGACCGATACCTCATTGGGCAGTTTGGGCACGAGATCGTTGGTATTCACCACCCGCCAGCTGGTCTCGACGTTGGGCGCATAGGTCTTCGTGCCGAAGGCGGGATTTCCGGCCCGCGGACCCGCGAAGGTATACAGAATGGGAGAAGTGAAGGACGTCGCGGTGGCCAATTCCGGAGCGGCCAACACGGCCAGCGCACCGCCCAGGCTGTGCCCGGTCACGAAGAGGGTCGTGTAATTCCCGCTCTGCGCCAGTTGATTCACCGTTTGGACGATCTCGGAATGGATTGTGGTGTAGATGTTCGTAAAGCCTTCTTCGGTCAACCCACCGCTAGGAAGAAAATCGTAACGAATCTGCCCGAACTGGGCATCGTCGTACCATTCGAGGACGGTCTTGGTGCCGCGAAAAACGACGTAGATATTTTGCCCCTGGGTCGCAACGTAGGCGATGGGAACCTGGTCGCCGAAATTTTGACCCTGGAAGGGCTCGTTCGTCAGGTAAGTCTGCACCAAGGTATAGGGAGCGGGTAAGGTAAAAGGCTTCCCGCTCTGAAAGTCATTCAACATTTGATAGGATTGCAGGTCTAGCCTGGCCAACTCCAGAGCAATGGGAAGACGGAAGATGTCGCCGGTTTCCGGATCCGCGGCACCGAGATCCCCACCGCGGGTCGGAACGGGAGCTGCGGGAGCGGCGCCCCCGCAGCCTGCCGCTAAAATCCAAGCAGCCCCAAGCAAAGCCATGCACCCAACGCGAAGTTTTCGAAAATCCATAAACACCCCTCGGAAAGAAGATCCAGTCTAACGCGCCGGACCGCTTCTTTCCAAGGAGCATTTTACGGATCTCTCCCTTAAGGAAAAATCTGTCGCAAAGGCTCAAACAGACCCTTGCCGTTCACTTTCTTGACGGCTGCATCGATGGTGTCTTGCACGACCACATCGACCTTCTCGCCATCGACAGAATAATGCGCGACCGCCTTGGCCTCGACGCTGACGGGACCGCCTTCCAATTTTAGAGACGCACCGACGTCGAGTCGTCCCTTGTCGCCCTGAATTTGGAAAGGTCCCACGGACACGGTCGGCTTGAAGGTCGTCGATTGGACGCTGAGATCGTAACCCATCTTCATTCCGACCCCTTCGGCGGAAAAGGAAAAACCGTCCCTATCGAGGACAATGCTGTTGCCGCCGACGTTAACGCCCACCGAATGAGAAATCTTCCCCGTCTTGAGATCGACGGCCACCGAGCCTTCGCCCTTCCCCAAAGCGAAAGTTTTCGTTTCGCCGTTCATGGTCACGGTGCCCGTCCCGGCGATGGGATCCACCGTGACGGTGAGATTCTCCACCGAGATGCTGGTCGTGAGCTCGAAGCCCTCGTAATGCGCCATGCCGCCTCCGCGGCGACGGGCCTCTTCATCCGCAGCCGCACGCAAGCGAAGCGCCAAATCTCCCGAAGGTTCCAAGTCATGAGTTTCGGAGGACGGCTTTTTGACGGCTTCGGCGCCTTTCGATTTTTTCTTAGGAGTCGCCGGCGGCGTTGCGCTTGATTCGGGCTGGATGGTTTGGGCGGCCGCTTCCGCCGCCAATTCCCAGGATGCCGCGAATTTCCCCGGCATCGAAACTTTGATCGCCTGCCAAGGCTTCTGGTTGAAGACCCGCTTCTTTCAGTTTGTCGTAGAAGAATTTGTAATCGGATTCGGTGGCCGGACGGCCGTTGATTTGGAACGGAGAGCTCCCCATAAATACCCCCTTCTTGCGCTCATCAGCAGCAATAGGGATGCCAAAAATCGAACTCTCCATTTTTCAGTGGTTTAGGGAAATTGCCCCAGTAATCTTCAGAAAATTTATGGACCTCATCCCCCAATTCTTGCCAGCTCCGCTGAGGTCAGCCCCCCCCAGGAATACGGAAGACTTTCAATACACCGGATAAGTCATCAAGATCCCGACTCCGGCCAAGTAAACCAGATATCCAAAGAGGATCAGCACCGTTTGCAATCCGCGCGAACGAAATTTCGTCGCCAGCCCCCCGAAGAACATCACCGAGGCGAAAAGAACGGTGAGCAAGACATAGTTGTCCGATTGCTGATTCGCGTCCAATCCCTTATTCATCATTTCTTCCGCCTGACGGTTCATCGCCTCGGCATCGTCCAGCATTTTGGGATGGTATTCCTTCATGATGAAGGGTCCGGGAGGAGCCAGGGGATTGTCCAACGGATGGAGGGCCAGCCAGGCATCGACGGCGACCTTCGCCTCTGGCCGGAAGCGGCGGTACATCGCCTGAGCCACTTTGGGCTCATCCTCGATGATGGCCTTCATGTAATGCGTGAAGATCAGCACATCCGCGAGCGAGTATTGCCCCGCGCGGGTGCTCTGTTGAGTCGCCGCGATGCGGGCGGCCCCCGCTCGAGTGAAATAGGAGGCCTGCTGCCCACTCCATCGCGCCGATTGGTAGGCGCACCAAGCGGTGGCGATGGTCGTTAAGGCCAAGAGAACCGCCGCGAAAATCTCGCGGTTGAGCCAGCCTTTATCGGAAGGGGTGGTTTCGCTCATCTTTGAAAATTATGCCTGAGGATTTCGGAGGCGCGAAGGAAAAAGTCGATTAGTCGCTCAGACCATCGGAATTAAGGCAAGACTTGGCGCAAAACCGGAGCGGCCCATTGTTCTAGCAGGGCGTCATTGACCTGAATCTCGCCCGAGGCATCGCGGGTCAGTAAATCCGCCTGGCGATCCAGGCGCTGTCCGTCCGGAAGACCCTCGACCTTCGCCAAGAAACTCAGGTTGAGTTCCCAATGACTCTCGGCAATGGCCGTCCAGCTTCCTTGGGTCAAAGATAGATAAGCCGCCTTCAAGACGGTAGAAACATTCTTCTGAGTTTCTTCCGAAAAACGCCAATTGAGATAAGCGTCAATGCGCCCCGGCTGGTCTTTGAGCTCGGAAAAGGCCTTCAGGGCGGTAAAACTTCTCTGGAGAATCGGGAAGTTGTCGACGATCCCCTGAGCGGGTGCCGTTCCGAGATCCCCGATTCGGGCATCGCCGCTCCCAGCATGGCCGTTCAAGTCATTCAAGAACTCTTGGGAGAGCGGAAGCTTCGGGAATTGGCTGACTCCGGGCTCGTAGGCGCTCGCGAATTGGATACCAGCCAACTCTTCGGTTGAAGCCTGGTCTCGAATCAAGATTCCACCCCAACCGATGACGAGATCCTTGGGTTTTGGCGCGGAGGCCTGGTCAAGGAGAAACAATTCTCCGAAGGGCAGGGCCTTGGTTTTCAGGATTTCCTCGCGGGACATGCCGCGAATCTCGGAAAAATTCGCCGGAGCATAACCGAGCATGCGTCCGAGCGCCTGGGTATTGTCGGAGAAATAATTTTCCAGAAATTGACTGACGCAGCAGCGAAGGGCGGCGTGGGCATCAGAAGGCAGGTCGCAAAAATTCTCCCGGGCGCAACCGAGATTCCCTTGCGAGAGGCATTGCAATCCGATTTCTTTGGAGTGCGTGGGCGGCGGAAGACTCTCGTTGATCGAGGGCGACTCTTTACCCGAAGAGCCGCAACCCGCGACGAATAAGATCGTTAACAGAGCCAAGGAAAAACGATGACGACGCACTGCATCCACAGAAGCCTCCCCTCGAAAATAGGGCTCCCATGGAATGATATAGGCGATGCGGAAAGTCAAGCCTACTACCGGTCTTTATTGGGGTATCGGCGTGGCCTGGAGCTTCTCGGTCAGGGGATTTTTCGGATAAAGCTGCGGGTAATACACCGCATCCACCGGCACCTGGACTCCGACGTAATCCTGGGCCTTGCCCGCGAAGTCGGGGCGGGGCTGGGCATCCAGATAGGCGGCGATTTGCTGGGCCTGCTCCAGATTCAAACTATTGGGAGAAGACAAAGGCATAGCGCGGAACAGGAAGCCCGCTAGCGTATAGACCCTGGCTAGCCCCGACCCGTCGTTGTAGCTATTTTCGCCCCAAAGTGCGGTGGCCCAACCGTCTCCATGGCCCGTCAATCCATGGCAAGCGGAGCATTTTTGGGCGAAGAGCCTTTTCCCTTCCACGGGATCCAATTTTTCGATGGGAATTTTTTCAGCCGCCGGCATCCAATCGAGATCCCGCCATTTCAGTTCTTGTTCCTTCGACACCCCTGTCGAAAGGTAGGTCACATAATCCGCCAGATTTTGCAGGATGGGGTTTCCCTCCTGCGGAGGCTTTCCGTTGAGGCTGCGAAGGAAACAGCTTTGCAGGCGTTCTTGCAGGGTGACGGGATGTCCGGAACGCGGATCGAATTCGGGATATTTCAGGGCGACGCCGACCAAACCCAGCATCCCCTCCTGGGTCCCTCCCTGAAAATGGCAGCTAGTGCAGGAAAGGCCGTTGCCGTCGTAAGTCGGGGCGAATTTGGCCGTTTGATAGAAAATCTCCGCGCCCAGTTGCACCGATTGGGCCTCGCGAGGGTTTTGCGAGGCCAAAACGAAGGCCCGGGGGAACTCGTGTCTGGGACCGGTGGCATGGGGATTTTCGGCGGGGCCTGCCGTGAGTTTTTCGCCGCGGTAGGGGCTCATCTCCGAAAACAGCAAAGCGGTCAAGATGAGCGCGAACAGCAAAATATAAAATGCGGGCCTTTGATAAAATCGCCTCACCCTATTCCCAAGCCTCCCAAGGCTCGGGCGTGCGCGTCCACATGTCGTAATATTGATAAAGGGCGTTGCTGGTCGCGGCGGTGGCTCGCTGGTACATCTTGCTCATGTAAGAACCGTTGTAGCTTTTGCCGTTGATCACCTGCTGATGGGCGATCACGATGGAATTTTTGAGGGCATTGATCTCTTTTTCATTGAGGTTCGGATCTTGCTGGATCTGCGTCAGGCTATCGATGGCCCGATCCAGGAAGGCCCCGGCGGTCACATAATTCTTGCTCTCGATTTGTTGGTTCGCCAGGTACAACGAGACTTTGGAGGCGACGAGCTTCAGCACGGGGCTCTTCGAAAGGGCCACCGTCATGCGATAGGCCTGCGAGAGGTTTTGCATGGCCTCTTTCTTCCGCCTCTGATCGATGGCGTAGTTGGCCGAATCCAGCTCGTTGAGGATGCGGCCGAAGCTCAGCTCGCGCTCGTCATCGGCGGGAATCCCGCCCATCTTGTTCATGGCGCCGCGCAGGAAATCGCGGACTTCCTTCAATTTCACGCTACTGTCATCCCATTGGTTTTTTTTGAGCAAGTCCCCAGACTCTTTGATGCCCTCGATCAGGCGGGTCATGCCGTTCTGCAGGGCGCTTTCAACCTCGATTTCGGTGTCGGAAGAACTGGGGTTGAGCTCCATCGTGCTTTTGGGATTGGAAACCTGCGCATGAAGGGGAACCGAGAAGAAAAGGGTCAGGATTGAGAAAACCAAAATGGAACGACGCATCGCGAGCCTCCCGTGCTGCTTGGTGAATGAGGCCTGAAAAATACTGGAATCGCATCGAATAGTCCAATGCGATCTGTCCTAAGCAATCATTCAGGAAACTAATTAGGATGGTTCTGCGACGAAGGATTATTGACGGCTTGAAATTGAGCCCCAGGAATGGAAGATAAATCTCTCCGATTTCCGAGAATCTCCCACTTAGAAAAGGAATCTCGGCTCTTGATGCGGGAAAAAAACTCCGCTTCCATAAATCTGCCGAAATCCTCGCGAAATAATTCAGGAGAATATTGCCGATAGTCGCAATATAAGATTGAACCGGCTTCCGCCCACTGGTCCCAACGCTTGAATAGTTGAGTGGGAGTCCATTCGAGGGTCTCCAGGACCCGGCTGACGAACTTGGGGTTCCCATTGACGGCCAAGTTCGCGAATTCGACGAATCTCACCAGGTAATCCGCCGAGAACTTTTCATGGGGGACATGATAAAAAGACGAAAAAAGCGAGGGATAGTCCCGGATAATGTCGCGGACGTACTGGATCCCATAATTTTGGGGGTTAATGGTGGAGGTCTGAGACATTTCGCCGAACTTTCCCAAGTTATCGCGGTACAGACTGGTCCCGGTAAGAGCGGCCAATTTCGAAAAAAACACCCTCTCGGTTCCAACCAAACGGTAGTGCAATGCCCGCAAAAATGTCGCATCCATGTCGTCGACATCTTCTTCAGGGAATCCTAATATGAAAGCCGTCGTGCTTCCGATGCCTAAGCGGTTTCCCTCCTGAATAATCGGTTCAAAATGGTTAAAGTCCAGGTTCTTCTTAATAACGGCCTGCATTTTCGCCGAGCCCGTCTCGATTCCGAAAAACAAACCCCTAAGGCCGACCTGATGCGTCGTTTGCAAGCGGCGAGTATCGATGCAGTCGGTCCTCGAACTCACGGACCAACGAAATTGCTGAGTGCCAGATTTTTCCAAATAATCGCAAAAATCTAGGACGAATTTACGGGAAGTCGTGAAGTTATCATGGATAAAATTGAAGTCCGAGAAGCCGTGGTCTCGGTTCAGGAGATTCATCTCCTCGACGATTCTCCGCGAGGATTTGACCCGAAAATCCTTTTCCCACATGAGGGAAGTCGAACAAAAAGTGCAGTGAAAGGGGCAGCCGCGCCCGACTTCCAAGCAGGGCATGAATCGGCCGTGCTGCGCCTCGATATAATCGGAGAAGTTGATGAGCGAATAATCGGGCAGGGGAAGGTCATCCATATCCGGAACTAATTCCCGCTTAGGATTGATTTTTATCCCGCCATTTTCCCTATAAAATAGGCCCGGAATGCCCTCGAATTTGGAGGGATCAAATTCGACTTCGATCAATCGCCGCAAAGTGACCTCTCCCTCGCCGGCAACCACCATATCGATGAAGGGAAACCTTTCGAGCGTCTCTTGGGGAACCGAGGAAGGTTGCGCCCCACCCATGACGACGTAGGCGTTCGGTTTGAATTCCTTGATCTGCTTGGCGATATAGATCGCCATCGGGAAATTAGAGCAGATCGATGAGATCGCGAAGAGATCCGTTCCGGATCCCAGCACGCCCGCGCGCAATATTTTGCCGAAAGCGGCCTCGGTTAGGTTCCCCGACCTCTTGAAAAAAAGATCGAAATCCCAGAGATCCGCCTCGACCTCCATTTTCTTCAGCACCCCGCCAAGGGTGAGGAGGGCCATCGGAAAATAGACGTTTCGCTCGGAAGGGTCCGTAGTCGGAGGATTAATGAGGCAAATTTTCATTTCGACTGCTCTATCCTCACTTGCTGCAGCTTCACTTCATCGATCAAGTCCCGATTCATCTGTATGGAATAGACGAACGCCCGTTCAACGGGGGTTAGTTCGACGTTATTTTTGATTTTCAAATTCACCGCGTCAATCGCTTCGTTGAGTTCTTGATTCGTGGATTGGACGTTTTGCGTATAACTAAACTCAGGAGGGAAGGTGCCTCGATAATCGATGCTCTGTTCGATTCCGGAGGTATGCAAATTATTAATTTCAGTCGGGAAGGTATATTTTCCCTCGGGGGGGAAGGTGTATCTGGCTTCCGGAGGAAACGTGTATCTCCCTTCGGGCGGGAAGGTATATCTCCCTTCCGGAGGGAAAGTGTACCTGGCTTCTGGAGGAAAGGTTTCCCTGGTGTCGACCGGACTTGCCCCTTTCGAGCTAGGCGGAAATGTCTCTCGGGCCTCCGGAGGAAAGGTCAGTCTTGGGTCCCGAACTTTCGTTACGGTATTGGAGTTAGTCACCGTTGTAGATTGGGATGTGTTTGCAGCGACGCGAAAACTTTCATTGAAAACTTTAGCGTTGTAATCCCGCTTCACCTCTTCAGCCCAAACCGGCGAGTGCCGCCCCAAAACTCCCAACAAGCCCGACGCCAAAAGGGCAATGAGGTAAAGCAAATATCCCCTGGCTTTTCTCACTGTGGCCATAAGATCTCCTTAAATAAAATGGATGACTCCCTAAAAACCAGCAATACTCAGGCCATTTTTATAAAGAAAATCAAATGTAACTATTTGTTTTGACTAATTATTTTTGTGAAGGAAAAATTTGGAACTTCTCAAATTGATATTTTTTTTCATTTTGAGAATCAAAATGATTTTTAATCTACCAATCCCATCTTGCCGCCCAATTGCGCCGCCAAGGGGGATTGGAGTTTTTTGAGAGCTTCGTACTGTTTCTTGGCCTTCTTGTAGTCGAAGTGCTCGGGTTCCATGCAGAGATTGCCGAACTTGAAAAGCAAAGCCGGATCCTGGGGAGCGTCGGCGACCGCGGCCTCCATCTCGGCGATTTCCAGGGCGGGGAGCTTCTTCTTGCGGAAGACCAGGCTCAATCCGAGGTGCGCGGACGCCGTGTTCGGCTGCAGCTCCAACGCATGGCGGTAGGAGCTGATCGCCAGCTCGTAGAGCGCCCGCTCATAGTAGATGTCGCCCAATTTGACATGGATCGCGGGATCGGTGGGATTGGCCTTCATCTGCTCGAAATAATCCATGATGCGCGTGTCCGTCGGCGCTTCCTGCTGCAGCTGGACCGCCTGCTGGACGATGGCCGTCTCGCTGGTTTGGGCGAGGAGATCCGGCGCAAAGGCGCATGAAGCGAGGAGGAGACAGGAACAGGCGAGTGTCGTTTTGATTTTCGGCATAAGGATCGTGGAATAACGCGGCAGGCCCTTATTTGGGCTTATCCGACAACAACACCATGTCGTCGCGGTGGATGACCTCGTCGAAATACTTGTAACCGAGGATCTTCTCGATCTCGCCGGTCTTGCGTCCCATGATTTGCCCTAGCTCTTTCGAACTGTAACTGCTCAGACCGCGCGCAAAGGCCGCTTCGCCTTCAACCTTCACGTCGATGGGATCGCCTTGCGAGAAATCCCCTTCCACCGATTTCACGCCAGAAGGCAGCAAGGATTTCCCCTTCGCGATCAGGGCTTCTTTCGCTCCGGCGTCGACGAGCAAGGTGCCGACCGGACGCAGCGTATGCGCCAACCAGTGTTTTTTCGCGGTGAGGCGATCGGTCCCGTCCTTGGGAAGAATGACCGTGCCCAAGTCTTCGCCGTCCAAGATACGCTCTACGGCCTTCGCCACGCGGCCATTGGCGATGACGGTGGTGACGCCGTAGTCGGCGGCCTTTTCGGCAGCCTCCAGTTTGGTACGCATTCCTCCGGTGGAGCCGGGCCTCAGCGTATCGGAGGCGCCTTTGTAGAGCGACTTGTCGATACTCGCGATCACGCTCAAACGTTTGGCGTCTTTGTTCAGTTTGGGATCCGCGTCAAAGACCGCGTCAATATCGGTGAGGATGATCAGGAGATCCGCCTCGGCCACATTGGTGACCAGTGCCGAAAGGTTGTCGTTGTCGCCAATCCGAATTTCGTGGAAGGCAACCGTGTCGTTCTCATTGATGATGGGAATGACATCCCACTTGAGCAATTCGGCGATGGCGTGACGGGCATTGAGGAAACGACGCCGGTCGGCGAGGTCGTCCCGAGTCAAAAGGATTTGGGCGACGTTGAGGCCGTGGACGGCGAAGGCCTTTTCGTATTCGTGCATCAGCGCCGTTTGGCCCGCGGCGGCCATGGCCTGTTTCTGCGGGATGAGATGGGGTTTGGTCGCGAAGCCCAGCCGCTTCATCCCGGCGGCGATGGCACCGGAACTGACCAGGATAACTTTTCGGCCCTTGGCCTGGAGGTCGGCGGCCTCGGCGGCGAGGCGTTGGAAGACCAGGGGGTCCAGGCGCCCTTCCGCATCGGTCAGGATGGAGCTGCCGATCTTGATCACGAGGCGTTTTTTTTGCTTAAGAGTGGAACGCACGGTTTCTCGTTTCAGTCTTCGCGGTCCGGCAATACTTCCTTCGCCATGGCATTGATCAAATCGGGTACCCCCGCACCGGTGACGGCCGAAAGCGCGAAAGTCTTCAGCTTCTTGGCGGCGAAGGTCTTCTCCGCTTTTTTTAATACCTTTGGGTCTTGGAGCAAATCGATTTTTGAAAAGATCACCCAGCGCTTGCGCTTCTTGAATTCGGCCGAATAGGCATAGAGTTCCTTTTCGATCAGCTTATAGGATTCCCAGGGATCGGGATACTCGGGGTCGCTGAGGTCGATGAGGTGCAGAAAAACTCGCGTGCGCTCGATGTGTTTCAGGAACTTGACGCCCATCCCAGCCCCTTCGTGGGCCCCTTCGATCAGTCCGGGGATGTCGGCCACGACGAAACTCTGCAATCCGAACTTCACCACGCCCAATTGCGGTTGCAGTGTCGTGAAGGGATAGTCCGCAATCTTGGGTTTGGCCGCCGAGATGCGCGAAATCAGCGTCGACTTGCCGGCGTTCGGGCGGCCAATGAGGCCGACGTCCGCCAAAAGCTTCAACTCTAGTTTCAACTCGCGCTCTTCACCCGGTTTCCCGGCGGTCTTCTGACGCGGCGCCCGGTTCACCGAGGAAACGTAAGTGAGATTGCCCCGTCCTCCACGCCCACCATTGGCCGCTTGGTAGCGCTGGCCCTTCTCGATCAGGTCCGCCAAGATCTCGCCGCTCTCCGGGTCCTTCACGACCGTGCCCACGGGAACGCGAATAATTTCGTCCACGCCCGTGCGCCCATAGCGATTGGCGCCCGAGCCGTGGCCGCCGCGCTTGCCTTCGAAGATTTTGCGGTAACGGAAATCGAGCAGGGTCAAGAGGCCCGGATCGGCCTGGAAGATGACATTGCCGCCATCTCCGCCGTTGCCACCATCGGGTCCGCCGCGCGGAACGTATTTCTCCCGCCGAAAGGAGGCGCAACCGTCGCCCCCTCCCCCGCCTCGAACCGTGATTGTGACTTCATCGATGAATTTCATAGTGCAAAAAAAACCCCGCGGCCGGAAACGGCGCAGGGTTTTATTTCAAATATCGCCGATCGTTCAGCTGGCCGGATAGACGCTCACTCGCTTGCGGTCGTGCCCGAATTCTTCGTACTTCACCACGCCAGTGATCTTGGCGAACAGGGTGAAGTCCTTGCCTTGGCCGACGTTCTTGCCGGGATAGATCTTGGTGCCGCATTGGCGGACCAAGATGGAACCCGCGGGAATGTTCTGCCCGCCGTAGACTTTGACGCCCCGTCGTTGGCCGTTGGAATCGCGACCGTTTTTGCTGGAACCGCCAGCTTTCTTATGTGCCATGACGAATACCTCTTATGCGGAAATTTGCTTGATCAAAACTTCGGTGAATTCTTGACGGTGCCCGAAATGCTTCGAGTAACCCTTGCGGCGCTTCTTCTTGAAGACCATGACTTTCTTGTCTTGGTCCACGGTGACGATCTCGCCCGCGACTTTCGCGCTGTCCACCACCGGGGTCCCGATCACGGGATTGTCGCCGCCGACCATCAAGACGCGAGTGAATTCGATCGTCTGACCGATCACGCCCTCGGGGATCTTTTCGATTTTGAGTTTTTCGCCTTCGGTGACTTTGTATTGTTTGCCACCGGTCTCGATGATCGCGTACTTCATAAAAATTCCTTTGCTCGAACAAAACCAACCGCCCAATGGCGGAGGGGGCGAGGATTTATCCGGTTTTCCACAGGGAGTCAAGAAGAGGGATGCGGAAAATGCTCCAAAAGTGGAGACACAACCCCACATACAATTCCTTCGATTTTCCCGTATCTTAGCCTAGCTGGGCCTGATTTTCCCGCAATTTTTTGAATTTCCTCGCAATATTTCAAATATTATTAATATTTTCAATAAGTTAAAGGTTCAAGCCATTGACTCGACCCGTCATCTTTTCAATCTTCATTCTGGCCTGAATTTTGAACATAATTATTTCAGGGAGGAAGAGGAGAAAACATGACCCGCTACCTGAAAAGCTTCATCAACCGCTACTTCAAGGTCTACTTCGCCGTCTCGGTGATGGGCTTCGTCTTGACCATCATACTGATGACCTTTCCGAAGTGGTTCCGTTAAGCCTCAGTCCCGGATGGCCTTCACCTCGAAGTGCTCGGGATTGAAGTTGTCCACCGATTCGACCACGATCTTTTTGTAGATCTTCTTTTCCAGGGCGATCAATCCGTCCCGCTCTTCGTCATTCAACACCTCATAGACCGAAGGATGCACCCGAACCAAGAGCTTGCTCTCGTCCATGTTCTGCGCTTCGCGCTGCAGCTGGCGGAAGATCTCATAACAGACCGTCGTCCGGCTCTTGATGTAGCCACGGCCTTCGCAAACCGAACAACCCTCGCAAAGCACCCGCGCCAAGCTCTCATGGGTGCGCTTACGCGTCATTTCGATGAGACCCAGCTCGGTGATGCGGCTGAGCGTGGTCTTCGATCGATCGCGCCTCAGGGCCTCGCGCAGGGCCGAATAGACTCGCTCGCGGGAGCTGCGGCGCTCCATGTCGATGAAGTCGAGGATGATGATGCCGCCCAGATTGCGGATGCGCAGCTGGTAGACAATTTCTTGCACCGCCTCGAGGTTGGTCTTGAGGATGGTATCCTCGAGATTGGAGCGGCCGACGAAACGCCCGGTATTGACGTCGATGGTGGTAAGGGCCTCGGTTTGGTCAATGATGAGATAACCGCCGCTCTTCAGCCAAACCTTGCTGCCCAAGGCCCGGTTGATCTCGGTTTCGATGCCGTAGTGATCGAAGATGGGGTCTTTGCCGCGGTAGAATTCCACCGTGTGCTCGACGTGGGGCATGAAGCGCTTCACGAAGGCTAGGATATTTTCGAATTCTTCACGGTCGTCGATGACGATGCGCTCGATCTCGAAGCTGAACAAGTCGCGCAGCAAACGCAGCACGATGTCGAGTTCGGTGTGGATCAGGGCCGGAGCCGGCACGCGGCCGGTCTTATCCAAGATTTCTTTCCAGGTCGTCGAGAGATACTCGATGTCGCCCTTGATCATCTCTTCGCTTAAGCCTTCGGAGGCCGTGCGAACGATGAAACCACCCTCGTCGGGGCGATAGCTGCGAATGATGTCGCGGAGGCGGCGTCGCTCTTCGTCGTCGCCGATGCGGCGGGAGGTGCCGATCTTGTCCCAGGTCGGCATGTAAACCACCGAACGGCCGGGGAGGCTGATGTGGCTGGTCACGCGGGCGCCCTTGGTGCTGATGGGCCCGCGGGCCACCTGCACCAAAACTTCTTGTCCGGGACGAAGCAGGTCTTGGATCTGCTGCCGGTCGCGCCAACGCTTGCGGGGCTTGGCTTCCTTTTCTTCGTCGTTGGCGTCGATGTCGCCCAATTCTTCATTCACGTCGCTGACATAAAGGAAGGCGGCCTTTTCCATGCCGATCTCGACGAAGGCGGCCTGCATGCCGGGCAGGACCCGCTGCACTTTGCCTTTGTAGATGTTGCCAACGTAGGCGACTTCTTTGGCGCGTTCATAATAGACTTCGCAGACGACGTTGTTCTCGAGGTAGGCGACGCGCTTCTCTTTGGAAGTTACGTTCACGATCAGTTCTTTTGCCATGTTAATCTAGGAGGGGATCACTCGACCTCAAAATGGGCTTCCACTTTGCGGATCCGGCTTCCCGACCATCCGCTTTTTCCCTCGGGAAAAAGGGCTTCCAAGACCTCACTGGGACGAATGCTCCCGGAAGTCTGGCCGAATCGGGTCACCAGATGAAGTTGGTTCGGAGCGACCACCTCGATATCCTTGATAAATGGTCGAATATCGACCGATTTTAGTTCTTTCGCCCGCCGCCTCTCGATCCGAACTTCCGGTGAGTTTCTTAAGGTCAGCACCCGATCGGGCAAGTCGCCGGAGAATTCCTGCTCCGAGCCGAGAACATCGATGGCATAGACCTGCTCGCGTATCGCGCTGTTGAGCGAGGTTCCTTTGCGTTCGAGAGTCCGGGCTTGGGTGAAGGAAATCCCCGCCGGCAACTCTTCGTTCATCCGCGCCAGAAAATCTTCGGGCGCGAGGAACTCAGTCAGTTCGATGTCCAGGTACTCGGCTTCACTTTCGACGCCGACGGGTTGGGGAGGACTCAAACTGACCAGCATCATCGGGTTGAAACCCTTCGAGTATCCCACGGGGATCTCCGAGCGTTTCATCGCCCGATGCAGCAAGGTCGCCAGATCGAGGTGACTTAAAAAAGCGGCTTCGCCCAATTTTGTAAATCGGGCGCGAATTCTTTGTACTGTCGGAGGAGCGTCAAACTTCGACGTTTCCGCCGGGGGATTGGCGAGGCTCTGCTCGGTTTCGCCCTTGAGGAGGCGACCCCGAGTGGAAAAAGCCTGCACTTTTTCCTCTCCGGGAAGATACCGGTAGTTGACGTTGAGGACCTTGCGAAAATCGCAGACCCCGCAGTCGCTGCACTTCCCGGTCGAACAATCCTCGATGAACGCCAGGTCGTGCGAGGCTTCCAGTTCTTCCCACAGAAAATCTTTTTTCATGTCGACGAAGAGGTGGTCCCAGGGCAGGACCTCCTCGCGGGGACGGCGGCGCGTGACATAGAAGTCCGGGTCCAGCCCCGTTTCGGCGAAGGCCCGTTGCCAGGCCTGAAAATCCAGCTGTTCGTCCCATTCGTCGAAGCGGCAGCCCAGCTCATGGGCCCGGACGATGGTGTGCGCCAAGCGGCGGTCGCCGCGGCTAAAGACGCCCTCCAAGTAGCTCATCGTGAGCCCATGGGTCTTGAAGCGGATCCCTCGCACATGCAGGGCGCGATGCAGCATCTCGTGCTTGGCCTCGACCTCGGCCATGGAGAGTTGCGGCTCCCACTGAAAGGGCGTGAAAGGTTTGGGGACGAAGGAAGAGCAACCGATATTGAT
>JAIOPF010000358.1 GCA_021414045.1 Deltaproteobacteria bacterium
AAGGCCAGGGACTCGAGGTCTCCCTGATATTGTTCGGACAAGATCCTTTCCAGCTGCTCGATCAAGGGCGTCCAATCCGAATCTAAAGCCTTCAGTCTTAGTTGGGGAGGCAGGGGGAGGCCTGGTTTGTTACGGGAGATTTCCTTGCCGCTTCGGTCCACTTCCTGACGGGGTTCTCCGCTCAGCGCATCCAGCATCTCGCCGTTCTTCAGTTGGGCATGGCCGCCTATGCCCAAGATATCTCCGTAGCGAATCAGCGGCATTTCTCCAAAATATCGATCCACCAGGTCGAACAGGATCTTGGGTGGATCTTTGAGTAATTTTCCCTCGGAGCTGGTCTCGTCCGGACCCCGCCGGTTGATGCGGCCTCGCTCCTGGCCCTTCTTGAAGCGCGAGAAGGTGGGGCGCGCTCCGATCTGATGGGAGAACATGTAAAGATCCGCGCCCTCCACCAAGGCGTCTACGGTGAATACCGCCTCGATCTCGCCCCGTTCCACCGCCTGCAGTACCGGATCCTTTTGTCCCTGGGTCATTCCGCTCACCAAGGCCACGATCCCGTCGATCTTGCCTTCGCGGTATTGACTTAGGGTCGCTTGCAATTCCGCGGTGGAGAACTTGCCGCGATTCTTTCCGAGTATGGCGAGCCGGCGATTTCCCAGATCCCCGTTCTCCTTGGCAAAATACCCGACATAGTCCTCGGCGAGGGATTCGGCGTGCCTTAAGTCTTGCCCAAAGCCCAAGACCGGTTCTAATTTTACTTTTCCGCTTGGGCTGGGGTTTTCTGCGCGCATCCCTCGTTCTTTCAAGGCCGCATAGATCCGCTCGTTGCGCTCCGGATGACCCAAAAGCGTGCTCTGCAAAGATCGCCCTTCAAACTCGCCCGAGCTGGTTATCTTAAGTTGGCTCAAGTCGATTCCGTCCACCTTGACCAGATAGGTCCGAGGCGTCACACCCGCCTGCATCAACTCCCTCTCCCGGACAGTGAAGAGACGTCCGGCTTCTCTACCGGTGGGCGTCGCGGTAAATCCTATTTGGAATAATTGCGGAGATAGATCCCGAATACTTTGGATGGCCTGAGCCCAGGTCTCGCGGCTCTTCCCCTGGCCCAGGCCCAAGTGATGCACCTCATCCACCGCGACCATCGCCACCTTTCCATCTTTGCCGAGGGCTTGTTTTAGATTTTCTTGAAAAGCCTGTCGCTTGAGGGGATCCGCAATACTTGGAATGCTGACCACGATCACATCCCCGCTGACATCCTTCTGATCCGCCTTGTACTCGCTGATCTTGAGCGCGCGTCCAGCCTGCTTTTTAAAATAGCCGCTCAATAATCCCGCCACCTTGAGATTCTGCCCGTGGATCTGATCCGTGTGATTGAGGATGATCAGCTTGTCCCCGGCCTTCGGATTCATCCAGCCCAACTCGATGGCCGCCGCGAAGCCCGCTACCATCGTCCGGGTCTTTCCCCCACCCACGGGCATCACGATGCTGCCCGCCAGGGCCTCGGGCGGCGGAGTGGCATTACCTTCCATAAAACCCTGCAAGAGGCGCAGCCGACCACGCAGGGCGTGGAGGGCGGCGATCTGGTGATCTCGAAGGCTTAGCTCCTTGCCATAACCCACGTCGCGATTGATCAAGGCGGGGATTTGGTTTTGAGAAGTCTTAGGAGAAGAAGCCTCGGATTTTGCCTTTTCTTCCGCTTTAGTATCCTTCTCCCGCTTCGGCCTAAATCGCAGTCCCCACTTTGGCTGTTTCTCGGTCTCCAGGGGTTCTTGATAGATCTCCGCGCCGACTCGCAACAGCCTTTCCCGCAACAGTCCTAGGCCGACTTCAATATCCTGCTGAAAATGCACCAGCTCTTCGCCTTGCAGCTGACCCAGACGATCTACATGCTCCTGCCAAAACCCTTGACGCTCCTCGATTTGCCTTAAGGAAGACAAGTAATGTTGAGCTTGGTCTTCGGACAGGCATTCGATGACAGTCGCTAGCTTTTGATGAATTCCTTGATGGTATTGGCCAAATTCGCGCAATTGTCGGATTAAGGACGGGCGAAGGTCTTTTACGGACTCGGACTTTTGTTCACGACCACCTCCTTTTGCCTTTTTTGACTCGACCCCCAAGCGCCCCTTCTCGGCGGCCATCCATATGGGTCCACCTAACGAAAGCCCTTCGGGGCCTGCCCATTCGAGGAGGCTGATGGAGGGCCTTGTTTTTATAGCATCACCCTCGCTAGCGATCTCCAACGACTGTTGCCAATTCCGATATCGCTCTCCCAGTACCCCATGCCCAAGCTTCGTCCCCAACTGCAGGCTGATCATCGCCGCCAGGGTATCGGCAATCCAATGGTCTGCCTGGGCTTCGGGTCTCAGCCCTAATTTGGTCTCGGCCTTATGTGCCAGAGTTAGACCGGCGAACATCGTCAATTGGGGCACGGCCAAACTTTGAAAAGCTTGCCATTTCCCCGAGTCAGCGCCAGCCCACTTCACCACGCTTTTCCCCACCCAGCCGGAGAACTTCAGCGCCCCCAGTCCCACGTAGGATCGCGCCAGATCTCGGCCGAAACTCTCCTCCGTCGTCGGCTTCACCGCTCGCCCAAACTCAGCGAAGGCAAGTCCCTCCGCACCAAAGCCGACCACATTAGCCACCAATTTGGCCCCGCTGCCTCGAGTGAATAGTCCCGCCGGCAGCCGCGACATCCGGCCCATGCTGAGGACTTTCGTCAGGCTACCCACGATGGACGCGCCCATCATCGGTAAGATGGCTTTCGGGTCGGTCGATTCCTCGACGACTTGCTTCAGCAAGACTTCGAATCGCCCGCCAAGACTTCCCTTTCCTTGCAGGGCCGCTAATTCCTTGCGCGCCCCCGCCTGAACGACTTCGGGAACGCCTTCCCCCTTCATCAGCCCTTCGTAAACGTCCACGGCGGCTTCCAGTTTCCCGGACGCTTGCAGGCGTCGCGCGAAAACCAACAGATCTTGGGATTTTTCCGTTGCCTTCGATCCATTGGAAATAGCCTCGAACTCCGCGGCGTTGGCAGGATTCGATTCCAAGAATTGATGAAACTTCGAGCTTAGTGAATGGTTCCGTAGGTTCATGCGCAAGATTTTCCGCTGAATCGCTTCAGCGTCCTGGGACTTGAACCAATGGGGATTAAAACCTCGATGGAACATCGAGGCTGGGCTTATGATTTATCGCCGATTTTTCATATTTGGTGCTTGAAAGGAAATACTCACTAAACGGCGAAGAGTGGAATCGCGCACACAAGAATCATCAATCCGAGACATCTCTAGTTATTCGATAAAAATCAAACGGTTACCACAGTTCGCCAGGAAGGCATGAGAGGTTTTGCCCGCCTAAGCTCCCAGATCAGAACTTACATCTTCCTGTAATTTTGTCGTGCATTTCTACAAGATATAGTTAGTATTGCTCAATGGTTTCTTCGTTTCAAAGGCTACTTTCACCACCCTCCCAATCTTTTTTCCTCTTCGGGCCACGTTCCGTCGGAAAAAGCCATTGGCTTAAAAAGCATTATCCCGATGCCGCCTGGTTCGACCTGCTCGAAAATCGTCTTTACCTTGAACTGAGCCGCGATCCACAGCTCCTCGAATCAAAAGTTGGCAACCGCCCTCCCAACACCTGGATCTGCATCGACGAAGTCCAGAGGGTTCCCGACATCCTCAATGAAGTCCACCGGCTCATCGAAAAGAAAAAATGGAAATTCGCCCTGAGCGGCTCTTCGGCGAGAAAATTGAAGCGAGGCGGGGCCAATCTCCTGGCAGGCAGGGCCATCACCAAACACATGGAGGGGCTTGTTGCCGAGGAAATGGGAAAGCCATTCGATTTAACGGAGGCGCTCAAGTGGGGAAGCCTGCCCTTGGTAGTGCTCAATCCTGCCGCCGCGACCGAAACCCTTTCCGCCTACGTCCACACCTACATCCGGGAAGAAATCAAAGAAGAAGGACTGGTGCGCAAGACCGAGCCTTTTCTACGCTTTTTGGAGATCGCGGCCCTCCTCAACGGCCAGCAAGTCAACAAGGAGAACATCGCCCGTGAGGCGAAAGTCCCTCGCAGCACCGTGGATGTCTATTTTTCCATTCTCGAGGACACCCTACTGGGAAACTTCCTTCCCGCCTATCGCCCGGAGGCAAAAGTGCGGGAACAGGTTCATCCCAAGTTTTATTGGTTCGACAACGGGGTCGCGCGAGCCGCGGCGAATTTACTGTATGATCCTCCGGACAGCCTATGGCTAGGGCATGCATTGGAGACCTTCTTCTTCCACGAGTTAAGGGTCTACAATCATACCCAATCCAAACATCGCCCCATTTACTTTTACCGCACCGGGGCCGGAAACGAGATCGACTTCCTCGTCGAGACGAAAAAGCGGACAACCTCTTCAAAACCCCACTTAGTGGCTATCGAAGTGAAACACGGCCCTCGCTGGCAACGCAAATGGGAGGCGCCCATGCGTTCCCTGGCCGTTTCGAACAAGGTGAAGGTCGAAAGGATGTTCGGAGTTTATCAGGGAAAGGATAGTTATCATTTCGACGGAATAGAAATCCTACCGGTCGGAAGTTTTTTGAAAAAACTTTATAAGGGAGAGGTTTTTTAGCCCCTTGGAAACATAAATTACCTTCCCTTAGGCATCGGCTTCCCACGCGCCGGCAAGGCAGGCCTTACACCCGGCTGAGGCGCGCCACCTGGCAATCCTTGCGGAGGCCCTCCAGGCCCGGATTTGCCAGCAACGGCCTTTTGCGACTGCAGATTGCGCTTGATCGCGATGACCAGCGAACGGGCCCGGTTGGCGAAGGTATTCTTGCCCAGCGGGTCGAGCAGGATGGCGGCACGAAAGTCCTCGGCTGCCTTCTTGAAATTCTTGTGGATGAGATAAATCTCGCCGCGGTTCACCAAGGACGACAGGTCGTCCTTCTTGAATTTGAGGGCCTCGGAGAACTCGTAGACCGAGTCGACGAACTTGTTCATCTTCTGATAAATCGAACCAAGACAGGCGTGATAGAAGGGATTCTTGTGGTCGATTTGGACCAGGCAGTCGAAGATGCGTTTGGCCTCCTCGACACGACCGTGCTTGAGCTTGACGTGGCCGACCTCGGAAACCAGGTAGAGATCTTTTTGGCTGATCCCCGTCATTTGGGCGAAGGAGATCTGGTTCGTCATGAACTTGTAGAGCAGCTCGATGACGTACTTGCGCCTTTGGGGCGTGGGGTCGTGCAATTTGCTCGCTCCCCGCTCTTCTGCGCTGGTCGGTACCGGTAAGTTCTCGTTTTCTGCCACAATATTTTCGAAATGAAATTTCTAAATTTGCAATTCGCCCCTACTGGCGCATGTTCTTCGAGATCGCATCGGTGGTCCGGAATTGGATATCGATCATTCCCTTCACCATGGTGACCAACTCGTCCTGGAAACGCTTGCAGGTCATCAGCTTGTCCATGCGCTCGCTGCGGGTGTTGTTGATCTCTTGCATCTCGTAATTCAACATGCTGATGCGGCGCGCGCCCTCGGGGGTACTGGGATCCAGGGTTTGCAACTCC
>JAIOPF010000055.1 GCA_021414045.1 Deltaproteobacteria bacterium
TGATGCACCTTTTTCTGAATCCACTCCCTCAGACTCTTCATGGCGTGGTGAAAGTTAACTTTAACGGCGGTTTCCGTGCTCTTAAGGGTCTTGGCAATGTCCTTAAAGGGCATTTCCTGGTGAATTCTCAGAACGACCACCTCTTTTTGACGCGGCGGGAGGCGCTCGAGGGCGGCCTCAAGGTGGGCCTTCTGGAAGGCTTTTTCCTCCCCTTCCCGGCTCTCTTCATATCTCCGGTCCGGCAGATTCTCCGGGAGCTCTTCCATCTTCCTTTTCGACCGCATGAGCTCGGTCCGGCAAAGGTTGATGGCGATGGCACTGAGCCAGGTTTTTAGGGAGGATTCGAAACGGAAACCGGCTAAGGCCCGGTAAGCTTTGACGAAGGTCTTTTGTGTCACTTCATCGGCGTCTTCCGGGGAACGCAGCATCCGCAGCGAGAGGTAATAGATAGGGCGCTGGTACCTTTTGACGATCTCATTGAAGGCGGAGCTCTGGCCGGCTACCACCGCCTCGACATCCCTGCGGTCTTCTTCTTGTCTCAGATGCTTCTCTGGATCTGTCAAAGTTTCCCCTGCGAGAAGGATACGCTTCCGGCTATGAAACAGGATCTTTCAAAAAACTCAATGATTTTGGCTTGCCTCACCCCCTCCCCTTGGCTAGGTACGGGTCATGAGTCCAACTCCCAATCGTTTGGAAGATGAATGGGTCCAGATCCGAGAACGCATCTTGCGGGAATGGGATCTCCTAACCCCGGACGACCTCGACCGGAGCCGAATGGAATACGACCAAATCGTCAAATTGATCCGCAAGCGTTACGGGGGACGCAAAGAAATCATCCAAGAAGCCGCGATTCGCGACACGCTCAACCGAATCCTGCAAAAACTCGAAGCCTAAACCCCCGAAAGAGACTTATCCCCAGGCGCCCGACAATTCATTTGACGGATCCCCGGCGCCGAATTATTCTGTAACTTGCGAATATCACCTTCCTATTCCGAGATGAGCCTATGAAAAAATCTATCCTTTCCTTAGCTTTATTTAGCGTTGCCCTAATGCCAGCCCTGGCCCGCGCCGACGGCTATGTCGAAGCGCCCTCTCGGCCCGCGCGCTCCCATCATCGCGCCGCCGCCGAAGCCCCCGAGCCCATCCCGGCCGCTCCGACCTGCTCCTCGCACTCCCCGGGACGCAAAATCCAATTGGTTTCCTTCGATCCCAACCAACCCGCAGGCAAAGTCGTTGGGGCGATTCAAGAGTGCGTCACCAGCATGTACGACGTCCTCAAGCTCCTTTCCGGGCCGAACAGCATCGCTCTCAAGTATCCTGAAGAAAAAGAACAATGGGGCTACCTCTGGCTCTGGAGCTACAAACTTCAGAATCCCATCGAAGATACGGTCATACTCATGGACCATCCGGGCAAGCGTATCAAAAAAGGGAAAAACCCGGTGGAGCTCTATATCACCTTCAACGAGCATGACGTGGTCGAGAGCGTCGAGATGGATTTGATCAAGAAAAACGGCAGTTACGTTCTATTCCCCTAAGAGTAAAACGAATCCGCTTAGTCGAAGATCAAGGCGACTTCCTCCAAGGGACTCAGGCTATCCAAGACAAAATCGGGGCGAGCGGCTTCCAGCGTCGCGCGCGGAGTCGAACCTGTGGCGACGGCGACCGTCGTCAAATCCAGGCGCCGCCCGCAGTCGATGTCGTGCACCGTATCTCCGACAAGAATGATTTCTTCGTTGGGAAGATGACCTCCCAACAAACTGCGACCCCGCTCCACCGCTGCCCGAGTGAGCTCAAGACGAACGCCATGGTCGGAACCATAACCGCCGAACCGGAAGTAGTGATGCAAGCCTCCATGGCGCAGCTTTTGAGCCGCCGTGCTCTCGAAATTTCCCGTGGCCAGGCCCAACATGCCGATTTTTCTATCGGCGAGGTAATCCAAAAGCTCGACCACTCCGGGTAAAAGGCGAAACCGTTCCGAACGAGGCAGGGCTTCTTCCATCGCCCTAGCGTAGGCCTCGGAGACTCGCTCCATTTCTTCCGAGCTGGGCCGCCTGCCGAGATTTTTTTCAAAAAGTTCGACGATCAGGGAAGGGTCGGTTCGGCCGTCGGGATGGATATCCCGCCAGGCCTGCTCGATGCCGTAAAACTCTGAAAAAACGCGGTCGAAGGCCTCCTTTCCGGCGCCTCCGGTCATCAGTAAGGTTCCATCGATGTCGAAAAGAATGAGTTTGCGCATGGGGTGGTGATCTCCGTTATCCACAAAGGTGGCGCTTTTCAAGGCTATATCCGATGAGAGATACTGAAGCACGCATATGATGGCAAAACCCTTAGTCGGCGTCATCGGTGTCACCGAGGCCAAAGAACAAGAACGGCAAATGGCTTTCGAGGTGGGAAAACTCATCGGAGCCATGGGCTTAAGCCTCGTCTGCGGGGGCTTGGGTGGCGTCATGGAAGAAGCCAGCCGTGGCTGCAGCCAGGCGGGCGGCACGGTGATAGGGCTTTTGCCCGGGGATGATAAGAAAGACGCCAATGATTATGTCACCTACGCCATCCCCACCAACCTCGGCCATTCCCGCAATACCTTGATCGCCCACAGTGCCGATATCCTGGTTTCCATTGGAACAGGCTACGGCACTTTAAGCGAGGTCGCCATCGCCCTCAAACTGGGGAAAAAGGTGCTCAGCTACAAAAGTTGGGATGTCCAAGGGGTCCTGCCCTGCCAGACCCTGCAAGAGATCCAATCCGTGCTCGTCGAATTCTACGGAGATCGCTCAACTAAGTCCTTGTTATTCGAAGAAAAAAAACCCTAACCCCCCGCGGGGAAAAATCGCCCGGAACGCGCAACTTGTAGGGCTGTTTGCCGAGAAGGGCCTTCGTATCCTACGGATTTTTCAGGGGAACACGGGGGTGGACCCCTCTGGGCAATAAAGATGAGCGGGGGCATTAAATACCGCTTAACAAGCAAGGAGCGCGCCTTGTTCGCCGACCAGCTCGGCGTCCTTGAGGCTTTGCGCGCTCGACTCCGACCTAGCGGGATCGAACCAAAAACCTTCGATCCCGAGATGCAGGTCCACGCCGAAGAGAACCCTCAGGGCCCGCGATTCACACTGGAATACCCTTTCGATAATGACGTGATCCCCAACAACGGACGGATTTACGTCAAAGACGTTTTTCAGCTCAACCCGGAAGCGGGCAGCCTTTTATCCTTCGACCGCTCGTTGAAACAGGACATCCAGAGCGACAAGCGCGTCGCCTTTTGGGTCGAGCTAGCGAGGAAGGATCATCCCACCGCCAAAATTTTCTCCCGCGAAGAGCACATGATGCGATTTCTCAAGGACCTCGAGAAATTGCCAAAACCGGGAGTTTCCGAAACCTCGATGCAAGATTTTCTCGGCAAGGTGCTCAACCGATTGCACCGGCCCTTTCCGCCCAAGAACGAAGCCCTCGTGCGAAAAAACCTGGAGGTCTTCCGCGCGGTGATCGAAAAGACCACCCCCTTGGGAATCCGCATGAAGTTCGGCGATCCGCAATCGGGCCTCAACTTGCGGCGCGAGGGCGATATGGTTGGAAGGCTTGGGGAAAACTCCTCCCGCCAGCGAACCAAGCACCACGACGTCACCCCTCATTCTTCAGGTTCCAAAAGATCCGGCCGGAAAAAAACTCTTCGCGCTTTACTACATCACCGAAGCCAACAACGATGTGCAAAACCAGTTCGTCAAAATGGTTTCCGGCCAAGCCACGGACTTGGCAATTCACGTTAACCTTCCCGAGTCCGAAACCAACCGCGAGGCCATCCATGACAGTATCGGACACGTCCTCGCCGACGACGGCGAGAAGGCCGCCAAGGCCATCGATGGTTGGCTGGAAAAACCCGATTTAGAGGCAGACACGCGGAGCACCCTGCTGGGCCTGAAACATTATGCCTTGGGAGACTTGGAATCGGCGAAAGAAGCCGTGCATTCCTTGGTGGGTAAAAGCGTTTTTGCAAGGCTCTTGGCGAAGGCGGTGGAAGCCAGGGCCGTCCAAGGAACCCGGGCCCAAGGCATCGAAATCCTCAAGGTGGCCGCCGCCGAGCGAATCGAAAACACCATCGCGGAGGACCAGGCATGGTTCAAGGCCTTGCGCCGCGGCCTCGGAGGCGGGGACATTTCGAATCCGGAACAACGCCGGATCGCGATCGCGTCCTTTTTCAAAAAACTCGAGGAGAGGCTGGTTCAGACCCCCCTGCCGCTCTCGGAGGCCCTGAGCACCACGGTCCCGCAAGGCATCTACGAGAAGGAAATCAAGGCCCTACTGCTCCAGGATCCGCTTTTCGCGCAGTTGACGGACATCCT
>JAIOPF010000378.1 GCA_021414045.1 Deltaproteobacteria bacterium
GGCTCCCCTGGTGCTCGACCTGGTCCTCTTCATGGACTTGGCCAAGCGCGCGGGCATGAAGGGCATCCAAGAATGGCTGTCTTTCTATTACAAATCGCCGATGACCGCCGCGGGCCTCTACCCCGAGCACAATCTCTTCATCCAAGAGATGAAACTCAAGAACACCCTGCGCTACATGATGGGTGAAGAGCAGATCACGCACCTCGGTCTCGATTATTACGACTGATTTGAAGCGCGGTTCTCGCACTCTCCAGGCGCTCGAAAAGCAGCGGGGGTCTTTCTATGCCTAAGACTTGCGGCCAAAGACTCCTGTCGGCTTTCTTTTGTCTCATAGCGCTAGGCTTGTTCCATTCTTCCGCGCGAGCTCAGCACCCTTCTCTACCCTCATCCACGATCCCGAATGGATTTGGGGTGAATATTCATTTTACCGATCCCTTACCTGGGGAGATGAAAAAGCTCGCGGATTCTGGTGTCAAATGGATCCGATTGGACCTTCTCTGGGAACCAACGGAACGAGAGAAAAACACATATGACTTCAGCTCTTATGATCGACTAGTGCAAGTTTTGGATCAACATGACTTGAAGGCGATGTTTATATTCGCTTACGGCAACCCGCTCTACGACGGGGGCATGGCGCCTTACACCGACGAGGGCCGTCAGGCCTTTGCGCGGTGGGCCGCGGCGGCTGCGAAGCGCTACGCCGGGAAAGGCTACCTCTGGGAGATCTGGAACGAGCCTAATGCAGCCATGTTTTGGAGGCCAAAACCGAACGCAAAAAATTACTCTCTACTCACCCTAGCAGTGAGCCGCCGCTTCCGTGAGGCGGGTCTTACCGAGACGTTGATAGGCCCAGCAAGTTCCGGAGTTGATCTGAACTTTATTAAAACTTGCTTTAAGACCGGACTGGCCCAAGATTGGGGCGCGGTTTCCGTCCATCCTTACCGCCGGTGGCTTTTGCCGGAAACAGCGGGGATTTCCTACTCGCGCCTAGAAAACCTGATCCGAAAATTCCGACCCGAAGGGCTTGCCATCCTTTCCGGAGAATGGGGTTATTCCTCGGTGGAGTTTGGACTTGATGAAGAAACCCAAGGAAAATTTCTCGCCAGAATGTGGCTATTCAACCTCGCTTCGGGGATCCCGCTTTCGATTTGGTACGATTGGCGTGACGATGGCGACGACCCGCACAACCATGAACATCACTTCGGCCTTGTCCGAAAGGACTTGCAAGCGAAGCCCGCCTATCTCTCGGCCAAGACACTCACCGAAGAACTACGAGGTTTTCGTTTCGTATCTCGCCGCTCCACGGGCGGCTCCCGAGACTATCTCCTGGAATTTTCGAGGGGCAAGGAAAGCCGCTGGGCGGTCTGGACCTCCTCGCCAAAGTCTCACCAAGTCTTGATCTCCGGCCTCTCCGGGCGCTTTCAAGCGACGGATTTCGACGGAAAAACGATTCGAATCCTAACCGCCTCCGAAAAGGGCTTGGAAGTCACCTTGCGCGACGGGCCACAATACTTGGCGCCGATGCCGCGTTAAAAACGGTTCAGCGGGGGAATTTCGTCCAACGATCAAGGTCGATGCGAACTCCGACCTCACCCAAGAAATTATTCCGGTCGTTATCGGAGATGAAATTGAAGTTCTGGACGCGCTCGTAGGCAAGGCGTGCCCGCAATTGCAAGGGCAGACCATCCATTCGGTGCAGCCACTCCGCGCCGCCGCGAAAACGCCTCTCCTCCGGCCCATCGGAGACCTTTTGGAAGATGAATTCGCCCTCGGGATCTAGAACCGTCCACTGATCACTGCTGCGGGATTCAAAAGCGACGTCGAAGCCCAATAAGTTTCGGGTGTCGATGTCCCAATTGACCATGCCGTACAAACCAAGGGCGTTGGGTCCTAAATTGTCCCCCATGATGAAGCGGTTCAGCGTCCAACCGGAGGTGAATTGTGCGTGCTCGTAAAAACGTAGGCCGGTGAAATGAAACTCCATCCTCAGGTCAACGTTGCCGGAATCGGTCAATCGCGGCAAATAAAAACCGGCAACCCAGCCGGCGTCGTCGATAAAGGCCTGGTGAGCGTTTTTAAAGGGGCTGTGGTTATCATCGAAATTTCCTTCGACGTAAATTTCCAAATGCCTGGCCGGAGGAATGCGGAAACGGAAGTCCAGCTCACCGATGTGATTCCCAATCTGGACTTGGGTGGCTCCGGTGGCTTGATCAAAGGGCAAAACATCGCGCACTCGACCTCCGAACGAAGCCGGCGGAGATCCATCGCCTCCGGATTGGGTCGCTAAACCGACGCCGATTTCAAAAAAGGAGAGCGGCTGCAGACTCCACTTGTAACCCACTAAATAGGAATGGGGAAAATTCTGTTCCGGTCCCAGGTCCGCATAGAAAAATGAGATCTTATTGGCGCCCAGGTACTTGAATACCCAGGGCAAAAAGGAGGGGCTGTCATTGGAGATTTTAATCATGTCAAAACCGCGGGGATTCGCCGAGAACATCTGGCCGGCAAATGCGCCTTGACCCCAAAAAAGATTGTCCCTGCCGACCTCGACCTCGAAATTTTTCACCCAAAACTTGCCGTAAAGATTAAGGATGTCGACGCGATTGGCATCGGGCGTGCCGTTACGTCCGATGCCAAGTTGAAAGCGCGGTTTGACCTGCATGGCGAAATAATTCGTAGCGCGAAGCCAGGTTGTCGTTTCGAGCGCTAAATTGCCTCCATCGATAAGATGACGTCCTTGCTTGTAGTCGAGGAGAGGATTGATGACGGCGTTGATTTCGCCGAGCCCATTGCTAACCGGCAAAGCCTCGGCGGGGCTGTCCGCGATTACGGCTTCTGCCTCCACTTTTTCAATAGGATGGAAAGAATACCAACTCTTCTCCCCGACCAAAGCCCCCAACTGCACCAACTCTTCCCGGTATTGCCGCTTAAGGCGCTCGAAAATCGGCGCAAGATAATCAAGCCTTGCCTGGAGTTTTTCTTTGCGCTCCACCGGAGTATTGGAATCGTTCAAGGCGTCTTGCAGGCGCGGCAGATGGACCATGGCCTCCTTCACAATGCGCGCGACCTCGATGCGGGAATAAGGCCTCTGCCCGACGATGATCTTGTCGACGAGACCGTGGGCCACCAATTTATCAATATCGCGATAGACGGGATCATTGGTCGAAACGTTGACGGAGGCCTGAGCCCAAATCCGGGACGGTTGGGCCGAGAAAACCGCGACCAGGAGAAATAAAAAAATCAAGAAAAGACGCTTATTTCCAGGAGAAATCATAGGAGATGGGGCTAATGCGGAGCGAATGCGCCGTCAATAAAATACTTGGCGACTCAAGCCCCGACGGGGCGATCCTTTAAAGGAATCGCGGCTTCCCCGGACACGCTCTCAAGCAGTAGCAAGCGAGGAAAGACCAGGACGCAGACCAGGGTTACAAGGGCCAAGCCCAGAATCGAGACCCATCCGACGGAACGCAGCCCAATGCTCGAAGAAAACACCAATCCCCCGAACCCGATGATGCTGGTGAGGCTGGAGACGAAAATTGCCGGGACATCGCGACGGACGATCTCGAACAAGTTGCGCTCCTCATCGAATCGATGGCTGTAATGGATGAAGCAGTCGATGCCGGTGCCCAGTACGATGGGAATCACGGCGATGTTCATGACGTTGAGATGCACGTCGAAGAGCCACATGGCGCCCGATAGCAGCACCAAGCTACCCACGAGATTCAGGAACAGCGTGAGGGCGCGTTTCGCGGGGCGTATCGTCAGAAAGAGGAAGAAGGCGAAAAAGAGCAGGATCAGCCCCATGCCGCGCGGCGCTTCCCGTTCGATCAGCTTGATCAAATCCCACTGGATGAAAACCGAATCCACGGGGTCGAAGACGATACCGCTGTCCCGACGCGCTTTCTCGATGCCGTCGTGGTAACGCTCGATGTTTTCCGAGGAGGTGCGCGGCAAGGATTGGTAGACCAAGACGGCGTAATTCGAGGATCCGTCCTTGGGATTGAAATTTCGGGTCACCTCGATCGGAAGGTCTTCCGGAGTGACATTGGACTGGGCCAAGGTTTTTTGCATCCCCTCGAGGATCTCGGCTTTTTTGTCCTTATTGACCAAGCGGGCGCGGGCCAACTTCTTTTGGATGCGCGCCAGGTTCTCCCGCTTGGCCTGCTGATCTTTGGGGAGGAAACTCGAGAGGCCCAAGGCCTTGTGGTACACCAACTCGTCTTTCGGATGAACGCGAATTTGCTCGTTGAGGTAATCCAGCAGGCGAGCCTCGTCCTCGCGGGAATGGACCATCAAGACGCCGGGCTTCAGGGTGCCGTAGCTCGCCTTGCTAACGCGCTCGTAGAGCCGATTGGCGGGCAGCTCTTGCACGTCCATCTGGCCGGCCTCGAAATAAATCTTAGTTTGGGATGGCAGAGAGAAAGCCGAGACGGCCACCAGACCCAATGCGATCAGGGTGCCAAGCCATGCGTTTTTCGGGGTGAACAGCTTCACCCACCAACTGCCGTCGCCGCCGAAGGGCCGCCAATTCGGCAGCCGGTCGAGACCGTGGAACCATTGAAACCACTGATGCCCGCGCCAGTTGTGAGCCAAAGTCAACAAACTTGGGACAATCAGCATCATCGCCAAATAATTCATCAACAGCCCCAGAGCGCCAACAATGCCCAACTCGACGAAGACCCGGAAGTTCGAGAACAAGAGCGCCATGAACGCGGCGACCGTCGTCACCATCGAGCCGAAGGTGGCTCGGCCCGTGTTGCCGAAAGCCAGGGCGCAAGCTTCTTTGAAGCCGCGATCGGCCGCGCGTTCTTGGTAATACCGGGTCAAGAGAAAGATCCCGTAATCGCTGCCGAGGCCCGTCAAAATCGCGGCGCCAAAGCCCGTCAGCATGTTCAGGTGGCCCAGCCAAAGATAAACCAGCGCCATCGTCCAGAAGACGCTGAGCATCAAGGGGAACCCGATCAACAAGGCGGCGCTGTAACGGCGGAAATAAACCACCACCACCAGCAACAGCAAGAAGGTGACGAGGACGGAAATCCAGGCGATCTCCCCCT
>JAIOPF010000360.1 GCA_021414045.1 Deltaproteobacteria bacterium
CAGCCCGTCATCACCCCGAGAAAGAAAATGCCCACCGTATTCGAGAAGAGCACTCTTCACCCCATAAGACGACTTAACGCGTCAAATCAGGACTCGAACAATCCCCTCATCCGCATTTCATCTTATAGGAAAAAATCGCCACGGGGAAGCGAACCTCAATCCTCGACAAACAAATCCAAGGCCGGTTCGGTCTTGGGATCCATGCGATATTTATTGAAGTCGGTGTAGCCCCGTTCGCGCAGAAATGACTCGTCGAGCAGGGCGCGGCCGGTGAGCTGAGTCGGATCGCTGGTCAGGATCTCATAAGCCGCATCGGCCATGATGGCGGGAGTTCGGCAGCTGGGCATGCCGGATTCCCCCAGCAACATCTTGGTCGCCTCGCTGGCGACCAAGGTTCGGGGCCAAAGGGAATTCACGCCGATCTTGTACTTGGCTAGCTCTTGAGAGAGGCCTATCGTCGCCATCGTCATGCCGTATTTCGAGATCGTATAGACCACGTGGTTGCCGAACCACTTGGGATCGGTGCTGATCGGCGGAGAAAGATTCAGGATATGCCCGCCCCCAGCCGCCTTGAGCAGGGGGATGCAAAGGTGGCTGCAAATCAGAACACCCCTCATATTGAGAGAAAGCATGAGATCGGCCTTCTTCATGGGCGTGCTCTCGAGGGGGGTCAGGGAAATCGCCCCCGCATTGTTGATCAGGATATCGAGCTTGCCAAAGGACTCGCCTACTTTGGCGATCATGGCCTCCACCGAGGCGTCGTTGCGCAGGTCAAATGGAATGGCAAGAGCCTTGCCGCCGGCCGCCTCGACCTCTTCCGCCACCGAATAAATCGTCCCGGGGAGCTTTCCTCCCTCCGCAATGGATTTGCCCGTGATGATCAGGTTCGCGCCGTCTTTCGCGAAGCGCAGGGCCATTTCGCGGCCTATGCCCCGGCTGCTACCGGTGATCAGGATAGTTTTCCCTTTAAGTTTCATGACTTACCTTCTTTTTGCTGCCCGGACGGAGGTTTCCGACGCGGGTCCCGTTTCAAATCTCGGGAAATGCCGGAACTAGCTTAAATCTCAGGAGAAATCCAAGAAATTTCACGCTCTCCCATTTGACCCCGCTGTTAAATTATTGTAGGAGATGGCACCTTTTTGTCCGGGTCCTGAGTATAATGCCCATGAATCGATTGAGGAATGAAAAGACCGTCCTTAAAATAAGCTTGAATCTTTAATGCCGCCCAGACATACCCGGACCACTTGATTTATATGTCCAGCTACCTAAATCCCTTAAATACCGGCTACATCGAAGAGTTAGCGGAGCAATACCGCAAGGACCCCGAGAACCTCGATCCTAGCTGGCGCTACTTTTTTGATGGCCTCGCCCTGCGTACCCGCATGGACCAGGCACTGGCCCCCGCTTCGGGACCCCGCGAGGCCGACGACCTCGAGTTCGAGCTGAAGGTCCTCGAACTCATCCAAACCTACCGCGAACTGGGTTTTTTGATCGCCGACGTGAACCCCCTCCAGCGCGGGATCAAAAACCATCCCCTATTGCGCTTGGACAAGTTCGGTCTCCACGACTCCGACCTCGATAAAATCTGCGACGTCGGCAACATGCTCGGCTTGGGCCGCGTGACGCTGCGCGAAATCATCCGCCGCCTGACGGTGTATTATTGCTCGCCGGCCTCCGTCGAATACGGACACATCGAGGATCCGCCCAGCCGCGCCTGGATCCAAAAACGCATCGAATCGAATTATCTCAACAAAGACCTCCCCAACGAGGCGCGACAACGCTGCCTGCAAAAATTGGTCGAGGCCGAGGCCTTCGAGACCTTCCTGCACAAGCGTTTCGTCGGGCAAAAGCGCTTTTCCGTCGAAGGCAACGACATCGTGGTCGGCATGCTCGATTTCCTGATCGACCAGGCTTCCCAGCTCGGGGCCGACGAGATCCTCATCGCGATGGCCCACCGGGGCCGCCTGAACGTCCTAGCCAACATCTTCAAAAAAGATTTCAAGCAGATGATGGGAGAGTTCTCGGGCAACTTCGACGCGAACGTCGGAGACGGCGACGTCAAGTACCACATGGGCTATTCGACTCAGGCAACCACCGCCAGCGGCAAGGACGTCCACCTTTCCCTGGCTCCCAACCCCAGCCACCTCGAGGCGGTCAACTCCGTCTTGATGGGCATCTGCCGGTCGAAGCAAAAGCTGAAGGGCGACAAGAACCGAACCAAAACCTTGGCGGTCATGCTGCACGGCGACGCCTCCTTCACCGGGCAGGGCTCCATTTACGAGCTACTCAATATGTCGGACTTGGCGGGCTACACGGTCGGCGGCGTGATCCATATCATCGTGAACAACCAGATCGGTTTCACGACGATGCCCCAAGAATCCCGTTCGACCCCGCAGTGCACCGACGTGGCCAAAATGCTCGAATTCCCGATCTTCCACGTCAACGCCGATGTTCCCGACGCGGCCCTGCGTTGCGTCTCGCTCGCGCTGCAGTTCCGCTACAAGTTCAAGCGCGACGTCGTCATCGACGTGGTCGGCTATCGGCGCTTCGGTCACAACGAGGCCGACGAGCCCGCCTTCACCCAGCCCCTGATGTACCGGGCTATCGCGAACCACCCGCGGGTCAGGCAAATCTATGCCGAAAAGCTCGCCGAGCAGGGCCTGGCCGATGCCGCCGCGGCCGAGGCGGCCATCGAGGAATATAGCCAAAATCTGGACGACGCCCTGGCCGAATCAAAGAAGAACAAGATCTCCCCGATGATGCATGCCTTCGGCGACCGTTGGCAGAGCCTGCGCAAAGCCACCGACAAGGACATCTTCAAGCAATTCGCCACGGGCATGAAAGTCGAAGAGCTGCGCCGCATCGGCGAGCGCATCGAATCGGTGCCCCCCGGCTTCACGCTGCATCCGAAAATCGAAAAGCTCATTCACGACCGCCGCGACATGCTCGAAGGGAAACGCGGCGTCGACTGGAGCATGGGCGAGGCCCTAGCCTTCGGAAGCCTGCTTTGCCAGGGTCACATGGTGCGCCTGGCCGGACAAGACTCCGAGCGCGGAACCTTCTCGCAGCGGCACTGCATCTTCCACGACATCGAGACCGGCCGAAAATATAATCCCTTCAACTTCATCCAGGATGAGCAGAAGGATTTCGAGGTCGTCAATAGCCTGCTGTCCGAGTATGCCGCCATGGGCTTCGAATTCGGCCAAAGCATCACGAATCCCGGCAAGTTAACGATCTGGGAAGCCCAATTCGGCGACTTCGTCAACTCGGCCCAGGTCATCGTCGACCAATTCGTGATTTGTTCCGCCGCCAAGTGGCAGCGTTACAGCGGGCTGGTGCTGCTCTTGCCCCACGGCTACGAAGGCCAGGGCCCCGAACATTCCTCGGCCCGCCTCGAGCGTTTCCTTCAGGCCTGCGCGCAGAACAACATTCAGGTCTGCAACTTGACCACGCCGGCGCAGTATTTCCATCTCCTGCGCCGCCAAGTCCTGCGGGATTTCCGCATTCCCTTGGTCGTGATGTCGCCCAAAAGCTTGCTGCGTCATCCCCTAGTGATTTCGGACCTGAAGGATTTTCAGGATAATGTTTTCCAAGAAGTCTTGGACGATCCCGACGCCAGCCTCAAAGACAAGGCCCAGCGCATGATCTTCTGCAGCGGAAAGATATATTACGAGCTGCTCGAAGCGCGCCAAAAAGCCAAGAACCCCGACATCCCCTTGCTGAGGGTCGAGCAATTTTATCCGTTTTCCGACGAGCAATACGCGAAGCTACTCGCCTCCTATCCCAAGGTCACCGAGATCGTCTGGTGCCAGGAAGGTCCGCGAAACATGGAAGGCTGGACTTTCATGAAGGAGCACCTGGCGCCGCTCATCGGAAAGCACCAAACGCTGATCTACGTCGGCCGCGCCGCCCAAGCCAGCCCGGCCGACAGTTACCTGCACCTTCACCAGCGCGAACAAAAGCGCATCGTCATGACAGCATTGGGAGATGCGACTTAACAGGAGATAATCCAATACCATGAAGCACGAGGTCATTGTCCCGAGCGCGGGCGAGTCCATTAACGAAGTCTTTATCGGAACCTGGTTGAAAAAGACGGGCGACCACGTCAAGAAAGACGAAGTCCTCCTCGACCTGGAAACGCAGAAGACCACTTTCGAAATCCAGGCCGAATACAGCGGACGTATCGAGGTACTCAAGCCCGAGACCGAGACCCGGGTGAAGCCCGGCGACGTCATCGCCATCATCGACGATTCGGTCGCCGCCGAAAACGGCGCCAGCAACGGCAATGGCGGCGCGGACGTCGGGGCCAAGGTCGCCGCTCCCGTCGCCGCGGCGACGGCCCAAGCCAAGGCCCCTAACACCGGATCCGAACCTGTCTTGCATCCCTCGGCCCGGAAACTGGCCGCCGAAAAGGGCCTAGACCCCGCGACGATTTCCGGAAGCGGCCGCGATGGACGCATCCTCAAAGAAGACGTCCAAAAATCTTCCGCTGGCGGCAACGTCACTCCGATACGCTCGACCCCCGAACCCAGGACGAATCCCGTCTTCCAATATCAAATCGACGAAAGCCGAGGCGAGCGC
>JAIOPF010000366.1 GCA_021414045.1 Deltaproteobacteria bacterium
AAAAGGATGGGCTTGATCCCGTGGGCCAGGAAAGTCCAGGCGGCGAAAAGCCCCGCCGGACCGGCTCCGAGGATGAGCGGCGGAGGGCCCTTCCAGGCAACTTGCGGAAAAGGCTCGAAGTCGCGAGACGGCTCCTCTCCCGTCAAATAAACCTCCAGCGAATAAACCCAGGTCAGCTTGGAACGCTGCCTGGCGTCGAGGCTGCGCTTGAGTACACGGATGCTATCGATTTGCGTGGGCTTTAAATCTAAAGATTGGGCGACTTGGGATTTTAAATCGGAATCCTGCTCGTAGGGGATACGGAATTCTTGAATCAATTTCATGGGGCCTCCAGGCCACTATTTGGGCGGCAAGGGGATTGGGGATTTCCTCGGATTCGCGAATCTGAATTCCCAAAATATACGAAATACTAATTAAATATCAATAGGTTAAAATATTTTCTTTTTTTCCGATCCCCTAAAATAATTACAATTTGAGTTCTTTAAAAAAAATTCAATTTATACAAATAATTAGGATCTAGCCCCCAATGGATTCTAAAATACCTTCATGGCTGCGAGTCATTCGACATGTCCCTTCGAACTTCGGGAGCTCTTAGGGGAGGGGGGGCACGGAAAAGTTTATCTGGCTTTCGATCGCCGCAATCAATCGCTCGCGGCCTTGAAGTTCCTTTCCGAAGGCTCGGAGGGCTTGGGCCTATTCCGGTTTAAGGAAGAAGTCGCGGTTCTCGCCCAACTGTCCCATCCCAACCTGGTCAAGATCGAGGATTTCTTCCTGGACCATCCCTGGAAAGGCGAGCTTCCCGCAGGCCCTTTTTACGCCATGGAATATCTCAAAGGGAAAACCTTGGCCCAAACTCCCGCCGATTCTCCCGAGCGCATCTTGGAAATCTTCGGCCAGGCCTGCCTTGGCTTGAATTACTTGCACGGCAAGGGGCTGGTGCACCGCGACCTGAAACCGGAGAACCTGATGGTGATATCCGATGGTCAGGTAAAAATTCTGGATTTCGGACTTTCGAAGCAAGGCGGGACGAATCGCGGCGTCTCGGGAACCCTCCGATATCTTCCGCCCGAATCCTGGTCGGGAGACTACGATGCCAAAAGCGATCTCTACGCCTTGGGCGCGGTATTTCAAGAATGGATGGGGGAAAAAAATCGCCCAGATCTGCCAAAATATTTCTCGACCTTGATGGCCCGACTTCTGCAGGAAAACCCTTCGCGGCGTCCCGCTTCGGCGCGAACCTTATTGCAATATTTGAACGAGCACGGTTCCAAGAAATGGCCCCTTGCGGAAGCGGAATTTAATCCCGCTTCGCTGCAAAAGCTTCCCCTGCAGGGCCGGGATGCCTTGCTGCAAGAATACACCGAGCAATTGCAGCACCCTTCCCCCGGAAGAAACCTCATCGAAATCCACGGGCCTACCGGCGTGGGAAGAAGCCGCCTGCTCGACGAGATGAAGTGGGTCGCGCAGCTGGAGGGAATCCATTTTCAAGCCGTCCGCCCGGAAACTTCCCCTCATTGGTTTTCCGACCTGGCGACCTTGCTTGAAATGCCCCAGCTCTCGGGCCATTTCTCTTACGAGAACCTGCTGCAGCTCTTTCGAAAAATTCGCCCTCAAGGCTTGGTCTTGGCTTTTTCCGACCTGCACCTCTGGCCGGAAGCTCCCTTGCGACAATTAAAACTCTTTCTCGGCGGGCTGCAACGGGGACCTGAAAACTTGACCGTGATCCTGGAATTCAATTCGGATTGGAATTCGGAGGCGCTGCAAGACCTCCTGTCCTACAGAGAAAATTGGGCGAAACGCCTCGACTGGGAATTGCAGGATTTGCCCGCACTGGAAACCGCCTCCCTGCTTCACCTGGCCTTGGGAGAGAATAAAATTCCCAAGGAAGTCGAAGCCCAAATCCTCCAGAATTGCTCAGGCCGACCCCTGCTGTTAATGGAATCCCTGCGCCATTACTTTTCCCGGGGGAAGGACGAGGAAAAATCGGAGTTGCCCCACTCGCTGCAGGAGGCCTTGAAATTTCGCATCAAAGCCCTGCCCTCCCCCGCCAAAACTTTGCTGGCGCTCGTCGCGGTGGAAGAAGAGGAAAGCGACGCCGAAGAACTTCGCGCCTTGTGGAACGATGAAAGCGTCTCCTTCGTCGAAGCGGAAAAAGACTTGTTGCAAGCCGGCTTCATTCGGCGCGAATCGACGGTCGGCAACCTTCTCGCCTTGCGGCACCCGGTTTTACGCCAGGATCTGTTGCGGGCCTTGAGTTCCGGCACCGCAAACGAAGCTCATCGCGCCCGATTCGGCTTTTTAAGCAAAAAACTCGAAACGCCGACTAAGCCCTCCCGACTCCTGCTACGTCTCGTCCTTCACGCTGCGGAACTCGGGGACATCCCGGCCATGGAGATTTACGGCCTGAAGGCCGTCGAGTTCCTCGCCGGCGGCGCGGAAACCTTGCGCGCCCTGGACCTGGCGAAACGCCTTTTGTCTTTCCCCCTGTCCCCGCAAAACCGCTGCGCCCTGCACGCGCACCGGGCTCCGCTCTTCTACCTGCTCGGCCGTTTCCAAGAAGCGCTGGAAGCCTACGACGCCTGGTACGAATTACGGGAAGACGACGCGACCCATCTGCAAAAACTAAAGCATCGCTTTTACCGGGGGCTCGTCCATTTCACCGCGGGAAACGGCAGCGTCGCCGAGAGTTCCCTGGAAGAAGCGCTGGAGATTTCCGGGGGAAATCCTCCCAAAGCCCACGCTTTTTATCTCATCCGAGCGAGAAATTTGCTTTCTTCCCTTTTGGAACGAAAGGGAAACCTGGCCCAAGCGAATCTCCAACTCCAAAAGGCCCTGCAGCTCGAAGCCGACTCCCCCTTGGTCGCCGGGGAAATTCACCAAAGACTCGGAGAAATCGCCGAACGCAGCCTGGACTTCGCCGAAGCGGAAAACCAACTCGGCCAAGCCGAGAAGCTTTTTCAAGAAAGCGGATTTTCCCAGAGCAAAGCCATCGCCAATCATGCCCAGGCGATCTTGGCCTTGGCCCAGGGCCGCTTGGCCGAGGCCTCGAAAAAAATGGAGTCGGCATTGGCCCATGCCAAAGAGGGCGGCGACATCCTGCAGTGGGCGAGATATCTGGAAAATCGCGGAGTCCTGCGCAAGAAGATAGGAAACTACGGCGCGGCCATGGAAGACTTCCGCGAAGCCGAACCCTTGATCCGGGCGGTGGGAGGCATCGAGGACCACCTGCTCTTGGACCTGCACCGCGCGTCCCTCTACCACAATCTCGGGAACAGGGCCCTGGGAGACCGTTTCATGGAAGCTCTGATTCGACGGGGACCGGACCTCAAACGCTACGGGCTGCAATCTTCCCTGGCGCTGCTGCTGGCGGACCGCTTTTTAGCGACGGGAAACTTCGAGGAAGCGGAAGAGTTGTTCGCTTCCGTCGCGGGGGATGCCGCCAACCCTCCGAGCCTGCGCCTGACCGGGCAATTGGGAATCGCCCGCATCGCCTGCCAGGCAACGAAGAAAAACTCGGATTTTACCCCTATCCTGGACGCATTGGCGGGTCTCGAGGATCCCAGCTTCCAGATCTGGCGGAACCTATTTTCGCTCAAGAGCCTTTCCACCGAACAATGGACGACCGAGCTGCTCTTGAGCCTCGTCGAAAATTCCGAGCGCCTGGAAAACGTCGAAACAAAAATAGAAACTTCGCTGATCTTGGCCCGCGTTTTCGAGCGCGAGGAATTTCCGGAACTGAGCCGTGAATTCTCGAGCCGTGCCGCCGAATCGTGGAAGAAAATTTATCTCAATCTCACGGAGGAGCTGAAAATGAGCTTTGACGAAAAACGCATCCTGCAAGCGATGAAAGATTCCAGCGACCAGAACGCCGCCATCACTCCCTCGGAAGCAGCGGGACCGGCGCCGACCGTCGCGAAATCCGAGACGAAGGGCCAGCTGACCGACGAACGATTCCGGCAATTCTGCTCGATCAGCCGCCAGATCCTCCAGAAAAAGGACCTTCAAGAAATTCTCGACCGCATCATGGAGGCCGCCATCGAATTGACCGGCGCTGAGCGGGGATTCCTAATCTTGAAACCCCTCGAAAGGAGCGAATCCTTCCAGTCCTTCTTCGAGGACTACGAAATCCGTTGCGCCCGCAACCTGAACAAGAACGCCATCCCTTCGCAAGACGCACAAATCTCCAAGAACGCCCTGAAGGAAGCCATCGGGCAAGGTTCATACTTGCTCACCGACAACGCCCAACTCGATCCCAGGCTGCAGAGCAAGAAAAGCGTCGTTCAATACCAGCTCAACGCCATCCTGGTGGTGCCGATGGGGACGGAGGAGGAAACGCTGGGCGCCATCTATCTCGACCACCGCTACCAACCGGGCTGTTTCAAAGAAAACGACGTCTCCCTGCTGACGGCCCTGGCCGCCCAAGCCGCCATCGCCATCGAAAAAGCCCAGATGCTCGAATCCTTGAAGATCGCGAAGCAATCCCTGGAAAAGGAAGTCGTCGAGAAGGAGCAGCGCATCGAAATGCTTTCCGACAAGCTCCAGCGCTCGAGGGATGACCTGAGATTCGAGTACACGGAGATCATCGGCGGAAGCCCCGCGATACTCCGCGTGTTCCAACTCTTGGACCACATCACCGAAACCTCCGTCCCGATCTGGATCTTCGGCGAATCGGGGACCGGCAAAGAGCTCGTCGCCAAGGCCCTGCACTACAACAGCCCCCGGAAGAAGGGCGCCTTCATCGCGGAGAACGTCAGCGCCATCCCCGAGACTCTCCT
>JAIOPF010000367.1 GCA_021414045.1 Deltaproteobacteria bacterium
AACATCTTCGGCTCGGGCAAGAACGGCAACATCAAGCTGCAAGGCGGACAAGAGATCTCGCGCTTCGAGATCAACTACGTCGATCCGCGCGTCAAAGGGACCTCGGTGCAGCTCTTGATCGGCGCCTTCGCCGGGCTGAACAACCGTCCCTTCTTCGAGGATTTCGAGACCGGCATTTTTTCGACGCTATTCAAGGATTTCGGCCCCTATCTCAGCGCCTACGGAAGGCTGGACTTCGAGTACGTCAATTTCAACGAGGCCAAAACCGTCGCCTCCCAACTGGATCCACGAGAAAGCGCCATCGACCATACCCGCCTGACCACGACCTTGGGCGTCACTTACGACCGCCGCGACAGCTACGGCGATCCCCGCAAGGGTTACTATGTCAACAGCACCGTCGCCTTGACCAACCAGTTCGTCCAGCTCGCCGGCAATTACGTCACGACCAAGGTCAACTTCGGGCATTGGTACAGCCCCATCCCGCGCGTGACCTTCGCCAATGCCATCCGGGTGGCCAAGATCTTTCCCGCGCCCGGCGACTCCTTCATCCCGGCCGATGACCGGCTCTACCTGGGAGGCGACGATACCGTGCGCGGCTTCTCGCAGGATTCCCTGCTGCCCGAAGGCGGCACTTTCTCGCTCGTGCACAACTTCGAAATCCAATTGCGTCCCTTCGGCAATTTCCAGGTCGTCGGATTCTTGGACACGGGCATCGTCGTGACCAGCATGAGCGACATTAATTTTTTCAACCTTAGGCACGCGGCGGGCCCTAGTATACGTTACGTCACGCCGGTAGGACCGATCCGCGTCGACTATGGCGTGATCCTCGACCCGCATCCGGGCGACGACAAGCAAAGCCTGCATTTCACCTTCGGGTATTTCTTTTAGCATGGAACTTCGCCTTCCCACGCTGCTCGTCCTTCTGCTTGGATTTCTATTGCTCCCCTCCTGCTCGAAACCGAAACCGCACTTGAGCGCCCTTGCCTCCGAACCGGATTGGTCCCGGCTCAGCGCTTCGGCCCCATCCCTACTTCCAGGCGATTCCGCGAACTCCCCTGGCAAGGGCGAGGGACATTACTGGCGAGAACATCCCCTGAGGCGGACGAGTCCCGAAAGGCCCTTGGCCGGCCTTCGCATCGCCATCGACCCCGGCCACCTCGGGGGACGATGGGCCCGCATGGAATACCGCTGGTTCCTCCCCAGCGAAGGCAAGGTGATCGCCGAGGGCGATCTGACTCTGTGGGTGGCGAAAAAGCTCGAGCGGCGATTGAGCGAGTGGGGCGCGGAGGTCTTCCTGGTTCGGAAGGCCGCGGAGCCCGCCACCCCGCTCCCTCCCGAGGCCTGGCGAGGCTTGGCGGAAAAATACCTCGACGAAGGCAAAAACCTGAATCTCGAATCTCGCGATAACTTCCAGGAATTGTCCAAAGAGGAGCAAATCCGGCGCGTCGCCGAGATGCTCTTCTATCGAGTCGCCGAAATTCGCGCCCGGGCGGCCCTCGTCAACGCGGTGTTTCGACCCGACCTGACGATTTGCCTGCATTTCAATGCGGGCGATTGGGGAAACCCCGAAGCTCCGCGAACGGCGAAGGTCAATCATCTGCACGTCTTGGTACCTGGCGCCGCGCAGCCGGAAGAGTGGGCGCTGGACGATGTCCGTTTCGAGATGGTGCAACGCATGCTCGAGGGCACTTACCGAGTCGAAATTCCCTTGGCGGAATCCATCGCGGACGCCCTAGCCGCTTCCACCGGCCTCCCCCCCGCGCTGGTTCCAGGCGGGGCGGTGCAAAAAATCGGCAAGAACCCCTACGTTTGGGCCCGCAATCTTTTGGCGAACCGGCTCTACGAGTCTCCGACGGTCTTCATCGAGGCCTACGTGATGAATCATCCGGAGACCATCGCCCGCATCGCGGCGGGGGATTATGAGGGCGCCCGAAAGATCTCCGAAAAATCCTTCACCAGCATCTACACGGATTATGCGGAGGGCGTCGCTCGAGGGATTTTGGACTATTATTCGCCCGTGAAATAGCTTTCTTCGAAACCATTTGCCTATGGCAGCCCGTTAGTCTTTGATCTATATCTTTGTCAGAAAGTAGCCTTCCATGCCGTGGATCCATTCCGTTCAATGCGCGCTTCCTCCCCATCACTACGATCAGGAAGCCTTGATCGCCGGCCTGCGCAAACGTTGGTCCGAGCAATTCTTCAACTTTTCGCGGATTGAGGCCTTTCATCAACATGTATTGGTGCAAAACCGATACTTGGCCCTCCCCTTGGAAGAATACTCGCAGGACCAAGGCCTGGAATTCCGCAACCGAGTATGGATCAAGGTATCCCTGCAACTCCTTCAGGAGGCGGTTCTTCAACTGTTGGAAAATGCCGCGCTTCCGCCCCGAGAAATCGCCTTGATCGCCACCACCTCCAGCTCGGGGATGGCGGTTCCGAGCTTGGAAGCCCGACTCATGAATTTGATCCGATTTTCACCCGCCACCAAGCGGCTTCCCCTTTTTGGCCTGGGTTGCCTCGCGGGAGTGGCCGGGCTCAATCGGGTAGCGGATTATCTGCGGGCCTATCCGAAACAAGCCGCCCTTCTTCTCAGCACCGAGTTGAGCTCGCTCACCGTCCAGCTCAAGGACTTCAGCGTTGCCAATCTCGTTTCCACCGGCCTGTTCGGGGACGGTGCGGCCGCGGTTTTGCTGGTCGGCGACGAACACCCCCTCGCTAAGGAGGCACCGCTACGAATCATCGAGGGACGTTCCGAATTCTTTCCGGATACCGAAAGGGTGATGGGATGGGACGTGGTGGATTCCGGATTCAAAGTCGTCTTGGACTCTTCGGTCCCCGACGTGGTTTTCGAGAATTTCCCCCGAATCGTCGGGGCCCTTTTGGGCGAGCATGGCCTGCAAAACCAAGACCTCCAATTTTACGTCTCCCATCCGGGCGGCCCCAAGGTGCTTGCCGCCATCGAAGAATCCCTGGGTTTGAAGAATGGAGAATTAAAACTAAGCTGGGACAGCCTTCGAGACTACGGAAACATGAGCTCAGCCTCGGTACTGTTCGTCTTGAGGGAAACCTTGAAACAGTTGCCGCCCAAGGGTTCCTGGGGACTCATGGCTTCGATGGGGCCTGCTTTCTGCGCGGAAGTCACCCTCCTCCGGAGGGAGTGATCGCATGAGCCTCACGACCGCCTTTTCCTCGATTTTTCTATTCCTTCTCCTTTTGGTCAGCCTGGGTCGCCTATTGGAAATCCGCCGTTCCAAGGGAAATCAGAGAATCTTGCTGCAAAACGGAGCTCGGGAATATTTCCCAGAACATTATCGATGGATGGTTCTCTTGCATGCTACTTGGTTTATTTCCTGCGCGACCGAGGCTTGGTGGCGAAGAAGCGTGCCTCCTTTATGGCTGACGGCCGTGGGAGGGATCGTTTTTTTAATCGGTTTAAGCCTTCGCCTCACCGCTATGCGTACTTTGGGCGAGCGCTGGACGACGCGTATTTTCGTACTCCCATCGCAACCGCTGGTGAGCAAGGGAATATACCGTTACATTCGACATCCCAATTACCTTGGAGTTCTATTAGAAATCGCCGGCCTGCCTCTCATCGTCGGAGCCTGGCGGACGGCCTTGCTATTCTCTCTGTTGAATGCACTGCTTCTATACCATCGCATTCGGCTCGAAGAACTGGCTTTCACGGAAGCCAAAAGCGTTTTGGGAACCGAAATCGCGGTTCCGAGGTTCATTCCAAACATGGGGTTTCGTCATGGATCGAAATCAGGAAATACTCCAAAAATTGAATCGGATATTGACCGAGCATTGCGACCTTAAAGAACCGGCCATCCGCCCGGATCAAAGGCTTCAGGAAGATCTGGGATTGGACAGCTTGGGGCTTCTGGCCATGGCTGTGGAAGTGGAAAATTGTTTCCAGATCCATTTAAACGAAGACCCGAACCAACCCCCTCAGACCCTGGGTGAATTGGTGGAATTAATCTCGAAAAGAATCGAGCAGACCGGCCCTGAAAATGAAAAATGAAAATTTAATCCAATTTTTCCTGCAAGCGGCGGAGCAAGACCGCGCCAAAGTCCATTTTTGGAGCGGGTTGGGCCGTATCGAGAGCTTCACTTACCGCCAGCTTTATCAAGACTGCCTCAAGGTGGCGGGATTCCTCCAAGAGAGAGGATTAAAAAAGGGACAAACCGTCGCTGTCGTCCTGCCCACCCATCCGGATTTTTATCGGGCTTTTTTCGGTGTGCTTT
>JAIOPF010000147.1 GCA_021414045.1 Deltaproteobacteria bacterium
GCCGATTTCCTTCATTTCTTTCGGCGTGAGGCCTAGCGAATATGCGAAGGCCATCAAAGCGCCGCCGCTGGCCCCCCATACCTCGGAGAGATATTGACTGACGCCGATTTTTTCGAGGAATTCGAAGACGACCGCATGCGCGAACATGCGCACGCCGCCCCCGCCCAAGGCCAGAACGACTTTCGTGTTCGGCAAACTCAGGCTTTGGAATAAAGGCGAGAAAAATTCCCTATCGGATTCTGGCTTTCCTATACCCACCCGAACCCCACGAAACCCTCCCTACTTATGTCATTCTAAGGGGATAAATAATTTGGTAAATGGAAAAAACAGCTTTTGGAGGAAAAATGCCTTTTCTAGTTAAAACCCTGGTTTCCGCACTATTGATCGCCGCGATCTCCGAAATCGCCAAGCGCTTCACCTGGTTTGCGGCCATTCTTGCCTCCCTACCGATCACCTCGATCCTGGCCATGATCTGGCTGTATTACGACACCAAGGACGCCACCAAAGTCGCGGATCTCTCTTATGGGGTTTTTTGGATGGTCGCCCCCTCTCTCGTCTTCTTTCTCTTGTTGCCAATTTTGTTGAAGCATCTCCCCTTCGCCATCGCGATGCTCTTGGGTTGCGCGGCCATGGCGGGCGTTTATTTCGCCTATGCCGCACTGCTCCCGAAGCTAGGGGTCAAAATCTAGCCCCCCCCTTTCGGCGCTCTCCCGGGACGGAGAAAAGTTGCATTTGTCAGGAAAAGCTAAGATGATATTGCGTCGAAACCACAGAGGAGTCTTCCATGGGTATTCTCAATTTCTTGAAAAACCAGGCCATCGAAGTTATTGAATGGACCGATGATTCCGGCGACACCCTGGTCTACCGCTTTCCCGTCCACCAAAACGAGATCAAGATGGGCGCCAAGCTGACGGTACGCGAAGGGCAGAACGCCGTCTTCATCTGCCAAGGCCAACTCGCCGATGTCTTCAAGCCGGGTTTTTACACTCTGCAAACTCAGAACACCCCGATCATCACGAAAATCCTCTCGCTGCCTTACGGCTTCAATTCGCCCTTCAAGGCCGAGGTCTACTTCGTCAGCACGCGGCAGTTCACCGATCAAAAATGGGGCACCACCAATCCCATCATGCTGCGCGACAAAGAGTTCGGCATGATACGCCTGCGGGGTTTTGGAATTTACTCGATCAAGGTCTCGGATCCCACCGTCTTCATGCGCGAGATCGTCGGCACCGACGGGCACTTCACCACCGAAGAAATCACCGGACAACTCAAAGGCATCGCGGTGGCCGGGTTCAGCGACTATGTCGCCACCTCGGGCATCCCCGCCTTGGATCTCGCGACCCAGTACGACGAATTGGCGGCGGGCTCGAAGGCGAAGCTGCAGCCCGAATTCCAAAGCCACGGACTCGAGCTGGTGAAGTTCGTCGTCGAGAACCTTTCCCTCCCCGAAGAAGTCGAGAAGATGATCGACAAGCGCACGCAGATGGGGGTCGTGGGCAACCTGCAACAGTACACGCAATTTCAGACGGCACAGGCCATTGAAGAGGCCGCGAAGAATCCCGGCGGCATGGCGAGCATGGGTCCCGCGATGGGCGCGGGTTTCGCCATGGCCAACCAGATGGCCCAAAGCATGGCCGCGGGGCAGCAACCGCCAGCTCAGGCGCAAGCGGCCCCGGCGGCGGGCGCGAAGTTTTGTTCCGATTGCGGCGCATCGCTGCCATCCGAAGGCAAGTTCTGCCCGAACTGCGGCAAAGCCCGAGGCTAGCGATGGCGGAAGAATCCAGCGGCGAAAAATATCCCTGCGCGACTTGCGGCGGCATCCTCAATTTCGATCCAAAATCCGGAAAACTCAAATGCCCCTATTGCGGCGCGGAGCAAGCCGTTCCCGACTCTCCCTCCACCGTGGAAGAGCATTCCTTCGAAAGCTTCCTGGTCCGCGTCAAAACCCAGGATTGGGGGCTTAAGCTCAGCTCCATCCGTTGCGAGGCCTGCGGAGCCACGACTCAGACCAACGACAAGGTCACGGCGATGAATTGCCCCTTCTGCAACCACCCCATGGTGGTGGGAAACGAGCAGGTCGCCGAAGACGCCGTTCGTCCCGAAAGCGTCCTGCCCTTCCAAGTCGACAAGGAAAGATTGATGGAAGGATTCCGAACCTGGCTGAAAAGCCGTTGGTTCGCGCCCTCGGACCTGCAAAAATATTGGCAGAAGGGGAAAATTCGCTCGATGTACCTCCCCTATTGGACCTTCGACGCCAACACCAGCACGCGTTGGACGGCCGAGGCGGGATATTATTACTACGTCGAGGAAAATAACGAGCGGGTGCGGAAAGTTCGCTGGGAACCGGCGGCGGGCTCGCGGGAGGATTTTTTCGACGACGAATTGCTCTGCGCCTCCAAGGGACTCGCCATCAACCTCCTGAACACCAGATGTCCCCGGGGACACCGAGCGCAATCTGCAAATCTATCCCACCTTCAGCGACATCAAGATCAAGCATACCCTGCTGCCGATCTACATTGGATTCTACGAATACAATGGAAAGAATTTCCCTTTCTACGCGAACGGGCAGACGGGAAAAATCGGCGGGCAAACGCCGCTGAGTTGGGTGAAAATACTGCTGACGGTATTGTTGCTATTGACCCTGCTGGTCCTCTACGGCGCACTTAAGAATTGATACGAATCAATCGATCTCGATGAACTGCTTGGGCATGGGCACAACGACGCCCTCGAAACCCTTCGCCTTGAGATGGGTGGCCAAGGCAAGGGACTGGTCTTCGTCGCCATGGACGATGAAGATCCCCTTGAGCTGCTTGCCGCAAGCCTCGACATATTGGATCAATTCGTCCCGGTCGGCGTGGGCGGAAAAGGAGTTGATGACCTCGACGCGGGCGTTCAGGTCGCGCTCGACGCCGAAGACGCGGACATGACGCCTTCGCTCGACGATGCGGCGGCCCAGCGTGTGTTTGGCCATGTAGCCGATGACGAGGATGGTGTTGTTGGGATTCTCCATGTTGTTGCGCAGGTGATGGACGATGCGTCCAAATGGCGCGAACCTCTTCGTCGAGGATATCGGGATGCACCTTGAAAATGTCGGTCAGGCGCACCGAGAGCGGAGAATCGACGTAGACCGGCATCTCGGGAATCTGCTTATCCAGGAACAACTGATTCAAAATAAACACCAGCAGTTGGGTGCGCTCGAGGGAAAAGGACGGAATGATCACCTTCCCGCGCCGGGCGAAGGTCTCGTTCACCACCCGAGACAGCTGGGTCTTCATCGTGGAAATAGGCTCGTGTTGGCGATCTCCGTAGGTGCTCTCGATGATGAGGTAATTCGGCATGATCGAGGGCTCGGGATTTCGCATCAGGGGCATGTTTTGACGGCCGAGATCGCCCGTGAAGGCGATGCGCGTCTTTCCCGAGCTCGTCTTGACGTCGAGCTGGACGATGGCGGAACCGAGGACGTGCCCAGCTTCGAGAAATCGGCATTGGACGTTGGGGGCGACGTCAAAGTTACGGTGGTAATCCACCGAGACGAATTGCCCCATCGCCTTCAAGACATCCTGTTCGTCATAGATGGGGTCCACCGGACCGAAGTCGGGATCGTAAAGCTCGTGCTTGTTCAGGTATTCAGCGTCCGCCGCCTGGATATATGCCGAATCCATCAGCATGATGGAAGAAAGATCCCGCGTCGCGGGCGTGGAAAAAATATTTCCGTTGAAACCCTTCTTGGCGAGGGTGGGAAAATTCCCGGCATGGTCGATATGGGCGTGGCTCAAGACCGCCGAATCGATCATGTCGACGTCGAAAGGAAAGGGCAGGATGCGGTTACGGAGGATGGATTCTTTGCGATGGCCTTGAAAAAGGCCGCATTCGAGGAGCAGGCGGTGCCCTTTCATCTCCAATACGTGCATGGAGCCGGTGACCGTACGAACGCCGCCCAAAAATAAAAGTCTCAAAGAAGTTTTCCCTTAACGCCGGAGGCGAGGATTCGACGCTTCGAATCTCCGCTAGCTGTTCATGGATTCGATGAATTCTTTGTTGCTCTTCGTATGCTGCAATCGATCTAGGATGAACTCCATCGCATCGACGGGGTTGAGCGGAGCCAGCAGCTTGCGCAGGATCCAGACCCGGTTCAGCACGGCGTCGTCGAGCAGCAGCTCTTCGCGGCGCGTGCCGGACTTGTTGATGTCGACGCAGGGGAAGATGCGTTTTTCCATCAGCTTTCGGTCGAGATGGATTTCGCAGTTACCCGTTCCCTTGAATTCTTCGAAGATGACTTCGTCCATCCGCGATCCCGTGTCGATGAGGGCCGTCGCGATGATGGTGATGGAACCGCCTTCTTCGATGTTACGCGCGGCACCGAAAAAACGTTTCGGCTTATGCAGAGCATTGGAATCAACACCGCCGGAGAGGATCTTTCCGGAGGGGGGCACCACGGTGTTGTAGGCTCGGGCCAAACGCGTGATGCTATCGAGGAGGATGACGACGTCGCGCTTGTGCTCGACCAGGCGCTTGGCCTTTTCAAGGACCATCTCGGCGACCTGCACGTGGCGGGAGGCCGGCTCGTCGAAGGTCGAGCTGATGACCTCGCCCTTGACGCTGCGCTGCATGTCGGTGACTTCTTCCGGACGCTCGTCGATCAGCAGGACGATCAGGATAACGTCGGGATGATTTTTGGTAATCGAATTCGCGATGTTCTGCATCATCATCGTCTTGCCGGTACGGGGAGCGGCGACGATGAGGGCGCGCTGCCCCATCCCGATCGGGGTCAGCATGTCGATGATGCGCGAGGTGTAATTCTTCGGCTCGTTCTCCATGTGCAGCCGCGAGTTGGAATAGAGCGGCGTCAGGTTGTCGAAGAGAATCTTGTCGCGAGCCACCTCGGGATCCTCGAAATTCACGGATTCGACCTTCAGCAGGGCGAAATAACGCTCGGATTCCTTGGGAGACCTAATCTGTCCAGAAATCGTGTCCCCGGTGCGCAGGTTGAAACGGCGGATCTGAGACGGAGAAACGTAGATATCGTCG
>JAIOPF010000384.1 GCA_021414045.1 Deltaproteobacteria bacterium
GTCGCCAGCGGCATGGGCGAGCTGGACCATGACCTGCACGACGGCGATTCGCCGCAGGCCCTCTTCGAACGCGTGGGGGGCCACGGCCTGCGCATGCTGTCGATGCATTACGGCGCTCAGGTCTTTCACGCCGCCACCGAGGGCGTCATCCAGCGGGAAGAAGCCTTGGCACACGCCCGATTGGAGGCCAAGCCTCAGGCAAAGAAATCGGAGATTCCTAACAAGCCAATACAAAACCCGCCGCTCACTCCCGAGGAGGCTCGGGCGGGATTGAGCTGGATGGAAAACCCGTTAGTCGCCATGGGAATGATGATGCTGGGCGTCGACGGCCTGGGTGGGTGGGAAGGGCGCGGAAGAGAAATAAAAAATGCGCCAAACGAGGCCTCTCCAGATCCACAATTAAAGCTCCTCAATGAGGAATTATTGCAACTACAGATAAAAAACCCCGACGATCCCGCAGTTCAAGAACACTGGGCAGTCATCACGGACTATCTACAAAGCCGAGGCAATCCCCAAGGCGACCTAATTTTCCTGGAGCTAGAGCGACTCTCCCGAATCGCACGCGGGGAAACGGATAACCTAGCCTCACTCATGAAGAAGATCGTAGGAGTGAGAAAAGACATAGAACGAGAAATCAACCACCGCCTTGGCTACAAAAACATTTTCATAGTCGATTTCTTCCCAAGTCTTGGGTTTTGCTTGAGTTTCGCAGGGCAGCCAAATGGAGGTTATTCAACGGCCATTGAAAAATTCTTTAGCAGCGAATTTAGCCAACTGTTCAGGGGATTGGTCATTGCTGACCGGAACATTACCATTGAAGAGCTACAATCCATCATCGGCTTAAAAGGTATCCGAGACATCCTATCCTTGCATTTGTCTTGCTGTTATCTTGGCGACGATGGCGCAGTCGCTATCGCAAAGTCAGAGAACCTTCGCAATCTCAAGTCGTTGAATCTTCGCACTAACAGGATTGGCGATGACGGCGCACTCGCCATCGCAAACTCGGAAACCCTTCGAGACCTCGAGTTATTGGATCTTTTCTCCAACAGGATTAGCGATGACGGCGCACTCGCTATCGCAAAATCCAAGAGCCTGCTCAATCTCAAATCACTGACCGTGGCTTCCAACGAAATAAACGAAGAACTTGAACAAATAGTCGCTACATCCCTTCCCAACTTGGTGGAGTTTTTCGGACAACATATCCGTTTTACCCGCCCTCCTCGCGAAAACACCTCCTCTTCCCAAATGTTCCTCGCCGGCCCCGCACTTCTAGGCGCGGAGATTTTTCAAAACGGCCATCCCACAGTTCTCGGAATAATCCTCGGTGGCATCACCACCCTGCTCTCCAGCGGGAAGGTTCGAGAGCAACTGCTTCGTACAGCGCAGCGCATGACAGAAAGCCTCTTCAAGGCGAAAGGCGAAATATCTTCAAGAATAGAGCCCACCGAGACAAGCCTCCTCGCCCACCCCCTCCTTGCCCCCCTATGGCTAGCCCTCGGCAGCAACGGCGCGGGCGGATGGGGAGGACGCCAAGGAGAAAAAAAAAAGGCTCGACCCGAACCAAGCCGGATCCCCAACTCCAACGGCTCAATGAGGAGTTACTTCAGGAGCGCATCCACCAAAAGCTCGAATCCGTCTTCGCCCAAATCGACGACTCTGTCGCCCAGTCCTATCTGGAAGATTTAGACAAGGTCGAAGCCCGCCGCCAATTCTGGATCAAGCAGCAGGCCCAACTCGAGGGCTATGAAGGCGAAGAACGCGAGCGCTACGCCCAAGACATCGACATCGGGCTAGGCCTGCTTCGGCAACGCCTCTTTGAAGTGGGAACTCGGATCTTCCAAGAGCCGATGGACCCTGAAATCCGCCCCGGCCTGGGCCTACGTTATCGCCCCCGCACGGAGCGCGAAAATCCCGAATCCACCGACACCGGCGATCCTAAGCCCTGCCCTCTCGTCAAGGACGGTGTCTGGCCCGCGCTGGTCAATCGCGACGCCGGCTTCGGAAAAACCCTAGGACTGCGCGAGCATCAAATCCAGGCCCTTCAGGCAATTCGCGGACGACTTCGCCTGATGCTAGGACTTCAAGAAAGCGGAGAGACTTTAAGTCCCGAAGCCCTCAGCGGCACCGTCGTGATGCCGGTCGGCGGCGGCAAGACCCGCACCATGGTCGCCGGGTTCGCCGCCACCCTCGAGCTTGAAATCATGCGCTCCGATCGGGGCGACAAGCTCGTCATCCTCAACCACACCGACCATATCCACCATCAGAATATGGATGTCTCGAAGCTGCTGGGACCCTATTTTCAGAGGAAGAGCGGCCGGCCTCTCAAGATCAGCGAGTACAAAGCCGAGTCCAAAGACGTCAGCGGCGACGTGATCGTGGTGAGCATCCCCAGCATCCAAGGCGAAGACCAACGCGAGACATTCGCCAAGTCCTTGCGGCAGGCCTTGGGGGCAGAGGGCGAGATCGCCATGGTCGCCGTCGACGAGGTACACCACTTGGGTCTGTCCAAGGGCAAGACCTTGGAGACCTGGGCCCAGGCCATCGAGGCCTTGCGGGAGATCTCCCCACGGCTCTATCAAATCGGCTTCACGGCGACGCCTACCGGCAAAGAGCCCGGCCGCATCTTCACCATGCGCGAGCGCGAGCTGATGGAAGCCGGCGTCACGCCCCGCACCTACCTCGTCAAGGTCGAGGGTATCGAGCTTAGCCAGCTCAAGGTGACGAGCGCCGGGGAGTTCGAGCAACGCTCCTTGCAGAGCACCTTGCTCAAACACCCCGAGCGCAATCGGCGCATCTTCGAGGCCCTCCTCCGCCACGGCATGAGATGGAAGACGCCCAGCCCCAGCGGAAAAATTCGGCTGAGGGCGA
>JAIOPF010000002.1 GCA_021414045.1 Deltaproteobacteria bacterium
GACGTCGATTCCTCCGAAATGGCGTTTAAGATCTGCGCCATGACGGCCGTCCGCGAGTTTTACAATTCTTGCGGCCCCACCATCCTCGAGCCCATCATGCGTCTCCAGACCCAGGCCCCCGAAGAATTCCAGGGCCCCGTGGTTGGCCAGATCAACCAACGACGTGGCGTCATCCTCAGCACCGGCACGATCAACAAGTACGTCCAAATCGACGCCGAGGTCCCCCTCTCCGAAATGTTCGGTTATTCAACTGACCTTCGCAGCGGCACTCAGGGGAAGGGAGAGTTCCAAATGGAATTCCTCAAATACGCTCCCGTGCCCCGGAACGTCCAAGAAGAGCTGGTCAAGCTCTACCAAGAGAAACGAGCCGCGGAGAACAAATGAGGCGTGAACTAGAGCAGGTCTCCAGCGAGTTAAGTCGACTTCAGGCCCAGTTGCAGGGCACGGCCAACCGCTTGTGGAAGCTCAAGTTTTCATTAAATTCCGCCTTCCATCTAGGCTATTCTGAAAGAGATTTTCTTCCTCGGAGGCTATTATCCTTGCGTCGCGAAGAACAGGAACACTACGAAGACCTGCTCCACCGATTAAAGCTCCTTTTATCTTCATCCCTAGGGGCCCCGGTCTTGGTTTTCGATGCCGATGAAGATTTGAACACCTTGGTGCACATGCACCGCACCATTCGTTATCTTAAAAACGCTTATTGCTCCGAACCACCACTCCTTCATGCGCTAGCCCGTCTCAGCCGTGCCTTACCGGCCAGAGGGTCCCATTAAGGATTTTTTTAAAAAATAATTTGTACAGACTCGAATAAATTTTTAAAATGAAATTGTTCGAGATCGGGGTAAGGCATCAGGGAGGGGTTATCATGGAATGCTTTTTCAAGAAGGTGGTCTACGCCACCGACCAAAACAACCTTGCCGAAATCGAACCGAAGTTGATTCCTTACCTGAAGGAATTCGACTTCTTCTCGATCCACGACTTGACCGAGGACACACGAGCCTGGGTTTCGGAAAGCGGGATCAAGGACGGGATCCTCACCGTTCAGGCCCTACATACAACCTGCGTCATTGCGCTCAACGAGCTTGATGAGCCTTGCCTCGTGGGGGATCTCAACGGCTTTTTCCGGGAATTGGTTCCCCATCACAAGCCCTATCTTCACAACAGCAAGATCCGCACGAAGAACCTCTGCGCGGACGACAAAAAATGCGACCGCAATGCCGACGCCCACATGAAGTCGTTCTTGTTCGGCGCGGCCTCGCAAACCCTGATCGTCAAGGAAGGCCTGCCGGTCTACGGACGTTGGCAAAAGCTATGCCTGATCGATTTCGACGGGCCTCGCGAGCGACAAATCGCGGTCCAGATCTTGGGAAAATAATCCTTCAGTTTCCGGTCGTCGGATTTTCGGGCCAAGCATGGCGCGGGTAGCGGCGTTTCAACTCTTGACGCACTTGGGGATAGGTATTCTTCCAAAAGCTCGCCAGATCTTGGGTGACTTGCACCGCGCGTCGATTGGGCCCCAGCAAATGCAGCAGCAAAGGCACTCGTCCACCGGCCAATGACGGCCCCTGGCTCATGCCGAAGAAATCCTGCAGTCGAGACTCGATCCAAGGGTCCTTGTTCCAGGCATAGTGAACCTTCACCTTACGCCCGGCCTGCAAGGCGACTTGCATCGGAAACATGGCCGCCAAACGGGAGGAAGCCGCCGCGGGGAGCGCTTGGACGATGCCTTGGGCCAGAGCCCCCTCCTCCATCTGGCGGCGCGAGCTGATTCCGGCAAAAGCTTTCAGCAAGAATTCCGATAAACCAAGCCCCTCGAATGCCGGCATTTCGGGCGTGGGCTGGATTTTTTCCAAGAGGTGAATCCGGCTCAAGGTTTCTTCAAGGGGCGCCGGATCGACGTGCTTCGAAAGAATTTCGAGCAAACGGGGAACGTTGAGCTTTTCCGCCTCCGGCCCTTCCAAAGCCAAGCCCAAAGCCGTTTGAAAAAAAGCCTTCTCCGCCGCTTGGGCATCGCGGGGCTCGCCGCGCTGTTCCGTCATCACCAGTTGACCATAGAGGATTCTCGAAATCTGGACGATCTTTCCTAGGCGATCGTCCCAAAGCAATTCTTCCTTTTCCTGCAACAAGGAACCCTGCCAATCGAAGAGCCACTCCGGATGGATGGGCGCCAGAGAAGTAACGTGCACCTTCGGCCGGGTTTGGCCGTGGAATTGTTTTTCCTGGACCTCGAGGACGACGAAGAAATCCCCCTCCAAATTCGTCTCGGCCTGCACCGTTCCGGCTCCCCCGTTGCTAAAGATCAGTTCCACCTCTCGGCTCCGCTTCATCTGGCGTTGTTTCTCGGTGGAGGCCGATTCGACCCGGCGCTTGGCCACTCGGTCCGGAAAACCCGTCAAAAGCGCATAGGCAAGGTCCTCTTCTTTGGCCTTGTCGGCGAACTTCGCCTTGGGAAAACCAGCAAGCAGTGCCTGCTGCAAGCGCCGCGCCGATTCAGGAAGACGGCCGGTTTCCAATTGATGGAAGACGTCCAGGCCCTCCAAGGCGTCCTCTCCGATCAAGGCCGCCAATTTAGCCGCCTCGACTAGGCAGGATCGAGCTTCGGCTTCTAGGAGCATTCTCGCCAATCGCGGATGGACGGGAATTTCCGACATGCGCTTGCCCAGCGGCGTCAAGGCGGCGTCTAAATAAGGCCCTTCCAGCGCCCCGAGCTGGAAGAGCAACTCCGCCGAACTTTGCAGGGCACCCGCGGACGGCGGCTCGAACCATGGAAAAACGCTCATGCGCTCCACGCCCATCGCCTTGATCTCCAAAAAGGTGGGCGTCAATTCCGAGCGCCGGATCTCCGGCGTTTCGAAAGCCAGCCGGCTCTCCCAATCGGCTTTGGAATAAAGCCGGTAGCAGATCCCGGGGCCGGTGCGGCCCGCGCGGCCGGCTCGCTGGATGGCCGAGGCCTTGCTGATGGGACGCGTCTTGAGCGATGGGATTCCGTTCCACCAGGAATAGCTCGCTTGCCGGTGCAAGCCGCTGTCGATCACGAGGGTGATGCCTTCGATCGTCAGCGAGGTCTCGGCGACGTTGGTCGCGAGAATCACCTTGGGCCTATCCGCCTTCTGGAAAACTTTAGCCTGCTGCTCGCGGGGCAATTCGCCGTGCAACGGAAGAATCAAGTTTTGCTTTCCGAAGGATTTTTCCAGTTCATCCGCGCAACGCCTGATTTCGACCATGCCCGGGAGGAATATCAAGGCATCTCCCCCGCGCAAACCAATGGGGGCTTGGGCTCGCGCCAAAGCGAAGGCCTCTCTCACGCGAATTTCGACGTACTTGCGGGGCTCCGAGGGTACATATTGGATATCGACGGGGTACTGTGGCGCTTCCAAATTCAAGATGGCGGCATCAGGCAGGAACTGGGCCAAGCCTTCCGTCTGCAGGGTGGCCGACATGACGATCAAACGAAGGTCCGATCTTGCACCCTGCTGCAGGCGCCGCAGGTAGCTCAAGGCGACGTCGGAGTGCAAGTGACGCTCGTGAAACTCGTCCAGGATCACCAGGCCCGTCTTGGACAAAAGCGGGTCGCTCAGCAAGAACCTCAGCAACATGCCCTCGGTGAGAAATTTCAGCCGGGTGCGAGGACCTGTCACATTCTCGAAGCGAAATTGATAGCCGATGGCCTCTCCGACTTCCTCGCCACGCTCTTCCGCCACGCGCAGGGCGGCCATCTTCGCGGCCAGGCGACGAGGCACCAAAACCAGGATTTCTTGGCGAGGGGCCAAGAGTCCGGCGTCCAATAAATACGGCGGAATCCGGGTCGTCTTTCCAGAACCAGGGGATGCCTGCACGATGAGGTTCTTGCCTTCCCGCAATTCCGCGAGGACGCGCGGAAGCAAGACATCGATGGGAAGAACCTTTTTGGCGGAAAGATTCATGGCGGCGCTATATTCGGTCGACGAAGAAAGTTCGGACTCCGGTCATGAGCAACTGGGAACCAATCGCCAACAGGATGAGCCCCATGAAGCGGGAAATCAGATCCTGGATTCGATGGCCAATGCGTTTCGAGAGCATGACGGAGGCCCGCAGGGACAGCCATAAAATCACCGCATTGACCACGATGGCGGCCTGGACGATTATCAAGTTTTGCATGGTCTCTTGCCGGGTGACGAGAGTGATGGCGGTGGTGATGGCGCCGGGGCCTGTGACGATGGGCATCACGAAAGGGACCAAGAGCCCCACCGATTCCGCGGGATTGGCGTTCGGCGCATTCGAGCCCGAGCAGTCCTGCCCCATGCCCCAAAGCATCCGGAAACCCACCGTCATGATCACAAGACCACCGGCGGCCTGGAAGGCGGACGTTGAAATCCCGAAGGCCATGAGGATATAGCGCCCCACCAAGGCCGAAACGGTCAATATCATGAAGGCGTAGAAAGTCGCCTTGAGGGCTGCCTGGCGCAATTGCGCAGGAGATCCCCCCTGAGTGAAAGTCGGAAAAAACTGAACCGCCTCCAGGGGATTGACCATGGCCAACAGGGCCACGGTGGCATGCAGAAAGTAATGCAGGTAGAGCATTCGCCCTTATATTCCGTCAGGGAAGCGCGGGGCAATTTTTTTGTCGTGGCCCCTCTGGATTAGGTGTTGATCCGCCCCACAGCTTCCGGTAACCAAGGTCCATGAAGAATAGCTCCTCTTATCAAGGAACCGCGGATTACGTCGCCTCCGACGAACTCCAGCAAGTCGTCAACGTCTCACTGGCCATCGGACGGCCGCTCTTGCTCAAGGGCGAACCCGGCACCGGCAAGACCCTGCTGGCCGCCTCCATCGCCGAATCGCTGGGGCGCCCCCTGATCCGTTGGAACATCAAATCGACGACCAAGGCCGTCGACGGACTCTACCTCTACGACACCGTGCAACGCTTGAACGACAGCCGCTTCGGCGGAGGCAATGTCACCGATATCAAACACTACATCAAATCCGGAAAATTGGGAGCGGCCTTCAACGCCGAAGAACCCGTCGTTCTCTTGATCGACGAGATCGACAAGGCCGACCTCGAATTCCCCAACGACCTTCTGGCGGAACTCGACGAAATGCGTTTCTACATTCCCGAAACGGACGAGGAAATCCGGGCCAAGCATCGCCCCATGGTCGTCATCACCTCCAATTCCGAGAAGGAACTGCCCGACCCCTTCCTGCGCCGCTGCGTTTTCCACTTCATCGAATTTCCCGACGAGGCGATGATGGCCCGCATCGTCCAAGTCCACTTCCCCGATCTCGAGCGCAAGACGATGGAAGCCGCCATTCAAAAGTTCTACGAAGTTCGCCGCCTCCCCAATCTCAAGAAACCGCCATCGACTTCCGAATTGATCGACTGGATCCACGCGCTCTTGGCGATGGGAATAGCCGCGAAGAAAATTTTGGAGGAAACTCCCTTAATAGGCGTGCTCCTCAAAAACGAACAGGACGTGCTCAAACCCAAGGTCGGCAAGATGAGGCGTTGATGCTCCTCGCTTTCTTCTATTCCCTGCGAGCCCTCAAAATCCCCGTCGGGACCCAGGAGTGGCTCTGTCTGATGGAAGCCCTTTCCCAGGACCTCGCCGAATCCTCGGTGGATAAATTCTACTACATCGCCCGCGCCCTCCTGGTGAAATCCGAGGCCCTCTACGACGCCTATGACCAGGCCTTCCTCATGTGTTTCCGCGGCGGCGAAGCCCAGGCGCAATTCAAGCAAGAACTGCTCGATTGGCTGGACCGGATCGTCGATCCCTCGCAACGGCCCGCCATGCCCGATATCGATCCGTTGGATCTCGAGGAGCTGCGACGCCGCTTTCAAGAACGCCTCAAGGAACAGACCGAGGCCCACCACGGAGGGAATTACTGGATAGGCTCCGGCGGAACTTCGGCCTTCGGGCATTCGGGCTCCCACCCTTCCGGCATCCGCATCGGCGGCCCCGGCGGCGGCCGCATGGCGATGAAAGTCGCCGAGGAGCGTCGCTTCAAGAATTACCGCCACGACCGGATTCTCGAGACTCGGCAACTCAAGGTCGCCTTGAAACGGCTGCGTCGCCTCGAAGAAACCGGCACGGCCCAAGAACTCAACATGGGGAAAACCATCGCCCAGACCTGCCGCAACGCCGGCGACATCGAATTGGTCTTCACGCCGCCTCGCAAGAATCAGTCGGAATTGCTATTGCTCATGGACGTGGGCGGAAGCATGGATCCCTATGCAAGGATGGTAGAGGCCTTGTTTTCCGCCGCTCACGCCTCGCAACATTTCAAGGCCTTCAAATATTTTTATTTCCATAATTGCCCTTATTCCCGACTCTTCCTCGGAGCCAATCTTCGGGAATACATCACCACCGAGGAGCTCTTTCGGCGCTACCGCAAAAGCTTTCACGTCATCGTCGTC